>SVLG01000038.1 GCA_015068055.1 Oscillospiraceae bacterium
ATCCCGGCCTATCCCTACTATGTGGCCTTTTTCTATATGTGTCTGGCGGCTTATTTTACCTTCCTCTCCGCCCGGGAGGAGCGGGACGTATACTTCACGGCCATGCTGCCGGTGACCAAGGCCGACACGGTGAAAGCCCGTGTACTGGTACTCTGCCTCTTCGAGGGGCTTTCCCTGCTGATGAGCCTGCCCTTTGCGCTCTTGTCCCTGCGTATAAACCACGGCAATGCGGCGGGCATCGACATCAACTTTGCCTTTTACGGCCTGGTATTTTTGATGTTCGGGGGCTTCCATCTCTGCTTCCTGCCGTGTTATTATAAGACCGGCCATAAGCTGGGCAAACCGCTGATCTTTGGCGGAACCTTTGTATTCGGCTATATCTTCACGGTGGAGGCACTGGCCCAGTACATCCCTTCGGCGCTTTCGGCGTATCTGGACGCGCCGGCCAACCCCTCGCAGCTGCCGCTGCTCTTTATCGGCGCGGCGCTCTATGGGGGGCTTACATGGATTGCCTGCCGCCTCAGCATAAAACGCTTTGAAAGGGTGGATCTGTGAAAATAACGGTCAACCCCGCGTCCGAGCTGCCCATCTATCAGCAGATCTTCGATGCGGTGAGTACGGGCATTTTAAAAGGCGAGATCCGGGGAGGGGAGACCCTCCCTACGATCCGTTTTGTGGCACAGGAGTTGCGCATCAGCGTCATCGGCGTGAAGCGGGCCTGGGAGGAACTGGAGCGGGCCGGTTTCATCCATACCGCCGTGGGCCGGGGCAGCTTTGCCGCCGAGCTTACGGAGGAAGAAAAGGCGCAAAAGCGCCGGGAACTGCTCACCGAGCGCCTTCGCAGCGGCGCGGACTATTGCCGTGCTTTGGGCGTCAGCCCGGAGGAGGCTGCGGCGGTGCTGCGGGAAATGCTGTAGGGAACGGTCAAGTCCGTTCCGCCGAATTTGTAGGGACGATTCTTTTTTCTCTCACCATTTCTCTCCTTTTTGGAAAAGGAGAGAAACGGTGCCAAAGAGAGGAAAATTATGGGGGGCTCTAAAAAGCCGCCCCCCATACCCCCCAAGGAGACAAGGGAAGTCTCTGCCACAGAATAACGGCTCATCCCTAAGAGGGAATTTGTTTAAGCATAACACAAAAGAATCCGTGTAGTGTTACGCCGACCAATTCCCCTTTAGGGATGATTCGTAAGATATAAACATAAAACCTTACAGGTTTTCATGGGGGGATGCAAGGGGGGGCGGCTTTTTGGAGCCCCCCTTGCGGTTTCTCTTTGGCACACCGTTTCTCTTTGCAAAGAGAAATGGTGTGGAGAAAAAACGCGTCTCCTGAACCTCCCGGAACGGTCAAGTCCGTTCCCTACAGCCATGTTCCCCCCCTTGACAAGTGCATAAAAATCCCATATAATTTACAAGGTTAAACTGGTTACGAAGGGGAGGAGTACTCTCCCGACGAAAGCGCAGAGATGAGGCGGTTGCTGCGAGCCTCAGTGACGTCGGAGAGGAAGGTCGCCCCGGAGCCGCGGGACTGAAACAAAGTAGGCCCCGCCGGGCGCTCCCGTTACAGAGCAAGAGTGCCGCGCATGGCGCGGAACTCGGGTGGTACCGCGTATTTTTTGCGCCCCGGGACTTATCCCCGGGGCGTTTTTTGCATGGAGGTTAACAAAAAATGAAAGAACTGCCGAAGGTCTATGAACCCCAGCAGGTGGAAAAGCGCATCTACGATTTCTGGATGCAGGGCGGCTGGTTCCACGCCGAGCGTGACCCCGACAAGAAGCCCTTCACCATCGTCATCCCCCCACCCAATGTCACCGGCCAGCTCCATCTGGGCCATGCCTTTGACGAGACCATTCAGGACGTCCTCATCCGCCACAAGCGCATGAGCGGCTACAGCACCCTGTGGCTCCCCGGCGTGGACCATGCCGGCATCGCCACCCAGATCAAGGTGGAGGAACAGCTCCGTCATCAGGGCCTCACCCGCTTCGATCTCGGCCGCGAGAAGTTCCTGGACAAGGTCTGGGAGTGGAAGAACCAGTACGGCAACCGCATCGTCGAGCAGCTGAAGACTCTCGGCTCCTCCTGTGACTGGGAGCGCCAGCGCTTCACCATGGACGATATGTGCGCCAAGGCCGTCCGCGAGACCTTCTGCGATCTCTACGAGAAGAAGCTCATCTACAAGGGCAAGCGCATCATCAACTGGTGCCCCCACTGCACCACCGCCCTCTCCGATGCCGAGGTCGAGTACGTGGAAAAGCAGGGCGCCTTCTGGCACATCGCCTATCCTCTCACCGACGGCAGCGGTCACATTGAGATCGCCACCACCCGTCCCGAGACTCTGCTGGGCGACAGCGCCGTGGCCGTAAACCCCGAGGACGAGCGCTACAAGCACCTCATCGGCAAGACCTGCACCCTGCCTCTGGTGGGCCGCGAGATCCCCATCGTGGGCGACGAGCACGCCGACATGGAATTCGGCACCGGCTGCGTGAAGATCACCCCCTGCCACGACCCCAACGACTTTGAGGTTGGTCTCCGCCACGACCTGCCCCAGTACCTGATGCTGGACGGCGAAGGCAAGATCACCGGCGGCTACAAGTGGGACGGCATGGACCGTTACGAGGCCCGCAAGGCCATCGTGGCCGAGCTGGAGGAGAAGGGCTTCCTCCTCTCCATCGAGCCCTGCGCCCATAACGTGGGCACCTGCTACCGCTGCCACAACGACGTGGAGCCTCTGGCCAGCGACCAGTGGTTCGTGAAGATGGCGCCTCTTGCCAAGGAAGCCATCCGCGTGGTGGAAGAAGGCGAAGTGAAGTTCGTCCCCGAGCGCTTTGCCAAGACCTACCTCAACTGGATGTACAACGTCAAGGACTGGTGCATCTCCCGTCAGCTCTGGTGGGGCCACCAGATCCCCGTGTGGTACTGCGCCGACTGCGGCAAGATGACCGTCTCCCGCACCGATGCCACCGAGTGTGAGCACTGCCACTCCAAGAACATCACCCGTGACCCCGACGTGCTGGATACCTGGTTCTCCAGCGCCCTCTGGCCCTTCTCCACGCTGGGCTGGCCCGAGGACAGCGAGGATCTCAAGTACTTCTATCCCACCGACGTGCTGGTCACCGGTTACGACATCATCTTCTTCTGGGTGGCCCGTATGATCTTCTCTGCCTGTGAACAGATGAAGAAGCCTCCCTTCCACACCGTCCTGATTCACGGCCTTATCCGCGACCAGCACGGCAAGAAGATGAGCAAGTCCGCCGGCAACGGCGTGGACCCCATCGAGGTCATCAATACCTACGGCGCCGACGCCCTCCGCTTCAACATCATCACCGGCAACTCCCCCGGCAACGACATGCGCTACTTCCCCGAGCGCTGCGAGGCCATGCGCAACTTTGCCAACAAGCTCTGGAACGCCAGCCGCTTCGTGATGATGAACCTCCAGACCGAGGACGCCACCCTCCCCGAGAAGCTGGAGCAGGAGGATAAGTGGATCCTCACCCGTCTCAATAACCTCGCCAAAGAGGTTGGCGAGAACATGGAGCGCTACGAGCTGGGCATCGCCGCTCAGAAGGTCTATGACTTCATCTGGGACGACTTCTGCGACTGGTATATTGAGCTGAGCAAGCCCCGCCTCACCGGCGCGGATGCCGAGGCGGCCCTGCGCACCCAGCGTGTGCTGCTCTTCACCCTCACCGAGACGCTGAAGATGCTGCACCCCTTCATGCCCTTCATTACCGAGGAAATCTTCCAGGCTCTGCCCCATGTGGGCGAGGCGCTGATGGTGCAGGACTACCCCGTGTGGAAGAGTGAATTTGACTTCCCCGTGGAGTATGCCCGTACCGAGGACATGATGGACGTCATTAAGGCCGTCCGCTCCCGCCGCGCCGAGATGAACGTGCCTCCTTCCAAGAAGGCCCAGCTCATCATTGCCGCCGAGGACACCACCGCCTTTGAGGCCGGCAAGGCCTGCCTGCAGCGTCTCTGCAGCGCCAGCACCGTCACCGTCCTCACCGCCGCCCCCGAAAACACCGAGGGTATGGTCAGCGTGGTTACCACCAAGGCCCGCTGCTTCCTGCCCCTCAGCGAGCTGGTGGATCTGGACAAGGAGCGCGAGCGCATCCGCAAGGAGCTGGAGAAGAACCGCAAGTTCCTGGAAGGCCAGGAGAAGAAACTCAGCAACGAGAACTTCGTCTCCCGCGCCCCCGAAAACGTGGTGCAGGCCGAGCGCGACCGCGCCGAGCAGCTCCGCGCCCTCATTGCAAATCTGGAAGAGTCTTTGAAACAGCTTGGATAAATGCGAAACGCCCCCGTCTCAAAAGAGACGGGGGCGTTTTGTTATATCACTCCGCGGAGATGATGTAACGGTAAATGGGCTGGTTGCCCTCGGTGGCAAGGATCTCGGCACCCTCACCCAGCATTTCCTGCAGCATACCCACCAGCGCTTCGGTTTCTTCTTCGGTGGCACCCTCGCCGCAGTAGACGGTGATGATCTCGCGGCCCTCGATTTCCCGGGCAAGGAAGCGGAGGCAGCCATCCAGACTGTCGTCGGCAAAGCGGAGCTTGTTGTTCACAAGGCCGATGAACTGGCCCTTCTGCACCTGCAGACCCTCCGCCTCGGCGTCGCGGACCGCCTCGGTGACGCTGAGAGTCACCACGGCGCTGCGGGCCTCTTCCATGGCGGCTTCGTTGGCCTCGCGGTCGGCCTCCGGGTCAAAAGCCACCATGGCGGCTACGCCCTGAGGAATGGTGATGGTGGGGATCACCAGCACGGGAACCTTGGACATTTCGGCGGCCTGCCGGGCAGTGAGAACGATGTTGGGGTTGTTGGGCAGGAGGATGACCTGCTCGCAGTGAAGCCCCTTCATGGCCTTCAGCAGGTCACCGGCACTGGGGTTCATGCTCTGGCCGCCCTTGACCACGGCGTCCACGCCCAGCTGGGTGAAGGTATCGGCCAGACCCTCGCCGTTGGCCACGGCCACGATGCCCCAGGGCTTCTTGGGCCCCTTGTCGCCGTTCTTCACCCGGTTGGCAGCGGCCTTGCGGGCCTGCTGCAGGCGCATGTTCTCCACCTTGGTGATCTGCAGTTCACCCAGAGCGGTGATGCGGGAGAGAACCGTGAAGGGCTCGTTGGTGTGGATATGTACCTTGATGATTTCGTCATCGTCGGTCATCACAACGCTGTCACCCATACCGGCCAGATAGCTGCGCAGCTCCTGCACGCTCTCCTCGGGAAGATCGGGATTCTTATTGATGAGACACTCCGTGCAAAAGCCAAAGGTAATCTCTTCGTCCTCAAAGGCGTCGAAGTCGGCCACGCTGCCTTCGCCGGGAGCACCGGCAAAGGAGTAGTCGGTGAAGCTCTCGCCGTTGAGCACCCGCTTCATGCCGTCCAGCACGGCGGTGAAGCCGCTGCCGCCGGAGTCCACCACGTTGGCCTTTTTCAGGGCAGGCAGCATGTCCGGGGTCTTTTTCAGGGTTTCCATGGCGCTGTGGGAGAAGTTTTCGATCAGCTGGCCAATGTCGCTGGTGCGCAGTTCCTGCGGGATCTTGCTGCACTCGCGCATAACGGTGAGAATGGTGCCCTCCACGGGCTTCATCACAGCCTTGCGGGCGTCCTCGGCGCCGGCCTCAAAGGCCTCGGTGAGAAGCTCGGCATCGGCCTCGGCGTGACCCTTGAAGGCGCGGGCCATGCCTCGGAAGAAGAGGGAGAGGATAACGCCGCTGTTGCCCCGGGCGCTGCGCATGATGTCTTTGGCGGTCTTTTCCGCGTAGTCGGAGAGGTTGGTTTCCGCCTCCTCGGTCTGGGCGCTGACGGCGTCCAGCGTCATGCACATATTGGTGCCGGTGTCACCATCGGGCACGGGGAACACGTTGAGATCGTCGATTTCCTGCTTTCTGGAACGGAGGGCGGCAGCCGCGCCCACCAGCATGCGGCGGTAAAGTTCGCCGTCGATTTTCGTAATGGCCATTTTTCTTTTCCTCTTCTGATCTTTTAATCTTCGTCGCTGGTGAATTTGTAGAGAGCGTAGCCCGCAGCGGCCACCATGGCGATGGCGGCGGCCCGGTTGATCATGCTGCGCCGGTGGATGCGGCGGAGCAGTTCTTCGTAGCGATCCACATCGTCGCTGATCTCCTGGGGATGCTGCATGGCGCGGATAACGTGGTGGAGATGGCGGGCGTATTCCTGGCAGGCGGGGCACTCATCGAGATGCTTGCGGATGGCGGCAGCGGATTCGGCGCTGACCTCCTTATCCTCATAGAGGGGCAGCAGATCGCGGACAAGACAACACTCAGTCATTGAGCAGTACCTCCTTGACATAGTTTTTTGCGCGGAAATAGATAACCTTGGCACTGCTCACCGAGATGCCCAGCTTGCGGGCAATTTCCTCATAGGGCAGTTCACCGTAGATGCGGAGGATCAAGACCTCACTGTACTTGGGGGGGATGCCGGCAATGGCCTTCTGCACCCGGGCAATGTCCAGCTTGCGCTGCAGCCGGTAACCGGGCTCGTCATCCAGTGCCGCCGCCAGATCCGTAACATAGAGGTCGATGACCATGGACTCCGCTTTGCTTTTTCGAAGATATGTAAAGAAAACGTTTTTGGCGATGGCCGCCAGCCAGGTGAACATGGCGCAGCGACCGTCGTAACGGGAGAGGGACCTGTACGCCTGATAGAAGGTCTCCTGCGTCAGTTCCTCGGCCAGATCCGCGTCGTTGCAGAGCTTCGTGAGAAAGGCAAAGATGCGCACCCGGTGGTCGCGGTATATCTTTTCGAAATCAGCCATCCAGACTCCTCCTTTCGGTCGTTTTCCAAGAGTTAGTGTCTTGAGAAGAGGGAAAGTTACAAAAAAGTTTGCTTTTTATCATGGTAACACAGTTTTTTGACAGCCACAATAAAAATTGCCGAAAGCTATGGTAATTTGCCGCGTCCTGTGGGATAATATATTATCCACATAAAAAAGGAGAAACTATGCTTACATACGATGAAATCCGCCGGGATCCGGAGATCCGCTGCTATATTGAAAAGGCCGACGCTTCGGTAGCCTCCCTGGGCTATACGGAACACAGTTTTGCCCATGTGGGAGTGGCAGCCGAGCGCTGCCGCTATATTCTTGAGACGCTGGGTTATGAAGCGCGAACCGTGGAGCTGGCGCAGATCGCCGCCTGGCTCCATGACATCGGCAACCTTGTCAACCGGGTGAGCCACTCCCAGAGCGGTGCCCTTATGGCCTTCTATCTTCTTCGGGAACGGGGCATGGACCCCGTGGAGATCGCCGAGATTGTGGCCGCCATCGGCAACCACGACGAGGGTACCGGTACCCCGGTGAGTCCCATCGCCGCCGCGCTGATCCTGGCGGACAAGTCCGATGTCCGCCGCAACCGCGTCCGCCCGGATGCCGGGGAATACGATATCCACGACCGGGTGAACTACTCCGTCCGGGAAAGCGAGCTGAAAATCAACGGCGAGCATAAGCTTATCAAGCTCAAGCTCTCCATCGATACCCATTACGGCTCGGTTATGGACTATTTTGAGATCTTTATGGAGCGCATGCTCATGTGCCGCCGGGCGGCAGAGTCCCTGGGCCTGCAGTTTAAGCTCATCATCAACGAACAGACCCTTTTATAAAGTTTCCGCACAGCCTTGACAATGGCTCGGGGCTGTGCTTTAATATACTTAACATATGAACAAATGTTCAAATGATTAAATGTTGGAGGATATAGATATGAAAAAGAGCTATCGCATCGATGTGGACTGTGCCAACTGCGCCAACAAAATGGAGCTTGCCGCGGCGAAGGTGGCAGGGGTTAAGAGCGTGGTGGTGAACTTCATGCTGCAGAAGATGAACGTGGAGTTTGAAGAGGGGACCGATGCCGCTGCTGTTATGGCCGAGGTGAAAAAGAGCTGCGCCAAGGCGGTCCACGACGGAGAGATTTATCTGTGAACCGAAAACAGAAGAAAATGCTCCGCCGTATCCTGGCAGCATTGGCTCTGACGGCTGCGCTGCTGCTGTGGGGGCCGGAGGGGTATTGGCGGCTTTTGTATCTTCTGCCTTACTTCGCGGTGGGCTGGGATATTCTGCGTGCTGCGGTAAAAGGCATCGGCCACGGGCAGTTCATGGATGAGAACTTCCTCATGGCCGTGGCCACCGTGGGTGCGCTGATCCTTGGGGAGTTTACCGAGGCCGTGGCGGTTATGCTTTTCTATCAGATCGGGGAACTCTTCCAGAGCTGTGCCGTGGGCAGGAGCCGTCGGAGCATTGCTGCTTTGATGGACATCCGCCCGGACTGCGCCTATCGGGAAATGGACGGCGAAATCGTGGAGGTGGATGTGGACGAGGTGGCTGTGGGCACGGAACTCATCGTCCGCCCCGGCGAGCGTGTCCCCATCGACGGCGTGGTGATCAATGGCCGCAGCAGCGTGGACACTGCCGCCCTCACCGGCGAGAGTCTGCCCCGGGAGCTGGGGGTGGGGGACGAGATCATCAGCGGCTGCATCAACCTCAGCGGTGTGCTGCGCATCCGCACCACCAAGCCCTTTGGGGAGAGCACCGTGGCCCGCATTCTGGAGCTGGTGGAGAATGCCTCCTCCCGCAAGAGCCGCAGCGAGGCCTTTATCAGCCGTTTCGCCCGCTATTACACGCCGGCTGTTTGCTGCAGCGCACTGGCGCTGGCCCTGCTGCCGCCGGCGGCGCGGCTTTTGATGGGGCAGAGCGCCCAATGGGGCGACTGGCTCTATCGGGCGCTGACCTTCCTTGTGATCAGCTGCCCCTGTGCGCTGGTGGTGAGCATTCCCCTGAGCTTTTTTGCCGGGCTTGGCGGCGTCAGCCGGCAGGGCGTGCTCATCAAGGGCAGCAACTATCTGGAGGCTCTCAGCAAGGTTCGCTGCGTGGTCTTTGACAAGACCGGCACCGTCACCGAAGGCCGTTTTGCCGTACAGGGAGTCTTTGACGCCCGCATGGACGAAGCAAAGCTATTGGAGTACGCGGCCCACGCCGAGTGCTACAGCACCCACCCCGTCAGCGAAAGCATCCGCCGGGGCTGTGCCGTGGAGATCGACCCCGCCCGGGTCAGCGAGGCGGAGGAACACAGCGGCCGGGGCGTTACGGCCCTTGTGGATGGTGTCCGGGTGGCCGTGGGCAACGGGAAGCTCATGGCGGAGCTGGGGATCGAAGCACCCGTCTGCGAGGCTGTCGGCACCGCAGTGCATGTGGCGCTGGACGGAGCCTACATGGGCTGTATTCTGGTGGCAGACGCGGTCAAAAAGAACGCCAAAGCCGCCATGGAAGCCCTGCGCAAAAGCGGCGTGAAGCGGCTGGTGATGCTCACCGGTGACGCAGAGGGGACTGCTGCAGCCGTGGCCGCGGAACTGGGCATCCGGGAGTACCGAGCCTCTCTCCTGCCGCAGGACAAGGTGGCGGCGGTGGAAGCGCTGCTTTCGGAGATGGGCGGCGGCAAGCTGGCCTTTGTAGGCGATGGTATCAACGACGCGCCGGTGCTGTCCCGTGCCGATGTGGGCATCGCCATGGGGGCCATGGGCTCCGACGCGGCCATAGAGGCTGCCGATGTGGTGCTCATGGACGATGACCCGGCCCGCATCGCGTTGGCCATGGACACGGCGCGCAAGTGCATGGCCATCGTTTACCAGAACATCGTCTTTGCCATCGGCATCAAGCTTTTGTGCCTCGCGCTGGGCGCGCTGGGACTTGCCGGAATGTGGCTGGCCATCTTTGCGGACGTTGGTGTTATGGTGCTGGCGGTGCTCAACGCCATGCGGGCCATGATCGTGAGAAAGGAGTAAGCATGGACGAGCGAAAAATCGACTGCTGCGACTGCATAGAGGTACATGCCGACCTTCTGCAGCGGCTGCGTGAAAACATGATCGACGAGCTGGAGCTTTACGATCTGGCGGAGTTTTTCAAGGTTTTCGGGGACTCCACCCGTATCCGTATCCTTTTTGCCCTCTTTGAGGCGGAGGTCTGCGTCTGCGATCTGGCGGAGGCTCTGGGCATGACCCAGTCTGCCGTGTCCCATCAGCTGCGCATCCTCAAGCAGAACCGGCTGGTAAAAAGCCGCCGGGAGGGAAAAAGCGTCTTCTATTCTCTGGCGGATGCCCATGTGCGCACGATCATCGATCAGGGCAGAGAGCATATCGAAGAAATTTAAAAAAAGCCCGATCCATTTGGATCGGGCTTTTCATAATCTTTTAAGCAATGCGCTTGCCGCAGACAAAGTTGGTGGCGTAGGTGCCGCTGAGGCTTTCCACGCGGACGGTGGCACCGGAGTAGGGAGAGTGGATGAACTGGCCGTTACCCACGTAGATGCCCACGTGCCAGATGTTGGAGGGATTGCCAAAGCAGATGATGTCGCCGACAGCCAGCTGGTCGCGGCTTACGTTGCTGCCGCCGCCGGTGTAGATGGAGTGGGCCACGCGGTTGATGGAGTAGCCGCACTGCTTATAAACGTAGTAGACCAGACCGGAGCAGTCAAAGCCTTCGGGAGAGGTGCCGCCCCAGACGTAGGGGACACCGATGTACTGCATGGCGGTGTTGACGATCTGCTGACCGACACCGATGTTGGCTGCGGGGGGCGCGGGCACCGGCGTGGGAGCCGGCGTGGGCGCGGGGGTGGCCACGGGAGCCGGGGCGGGTTCAGCGGGAGCCTGCTCGGCAGGGGTTTCCGTGACGGTGCCGGAGGAGGCAGAGTCCAGACTGGCAAAGTTGCTGTGGACATAGCCCACGGTGCCGTTGCAGTTCACTTCGTACCAGCCGCCGGAGGTGGCGGTGACGTTGATGCGGGCGCCGTTATTGAAGTTGCCGAGAATCTCGCCGCCGGGAGTGGAGCGGAAGCGCACCAGCTCACCGGTAACGGTGGCATTGGAAGCACCGCTGGGAGTCAGTACCAGCCAGGCGGGATCGTTGGCATCGGGAGAGGCGGTGTTGGCGGGGGTCTCACTGACGACGGGGGCAGTGGTGGCGACAGGGGCCGGAGTGGCCTGGGCAGCGGCCTGCGCGGCAGCCTGAGCCGCGGCGGCAGCCTGGGCAGCGGCGGCGATACGGGCGGCCTCAGCGGCAGCGGCCGCATCGGCAATGGCCTCGGCTGCGGGAGAGCTGTCGGCATTGATGATGTAACGGCTGTCGGCATAGCCCACGGTGCCGTTATAGTCCACTTTGAACCAGCTTTCATTTTCGGTGGCAACGCCGATGACCGTCAGCAGAGAACCGCGGGGGGCCGTTGCCACAACGCCGTACTGAGCGCCGGCCTCGCTGCGGATATTCAGGAAAGACGCGGTCACCACTGCGTCACAGCTGCTGGCAGCCATAGCCATGGGAGCGAAGCAGCCCATGCACAGGAGCATTGCCAGAAGCAGCGTGAGAAATCGTTTCATTGTCAGAACCTCGCTTAGGAAAAAGTTACTTTTGCTGCAGAGCCCTTTCCAGCCATACACTGGCCACGTCCATAGCGGCGTAGAGGCTGTCCTTTTCGCTCTTTTTTACCACCCGGTCACGGCTCTTCACCGCGGGGTCGGTAAGCTGCAGCTGTACGGAAACCTTGCTGGCGCTTTTCAGTTCGCCTTCGCTTCCGTCGCTGGGGGAGACGGGCTTGGTGTCCAGAATCTGCATCATGATGATGTACTTATCGGACATGCTGCCGTAGTAAAGGATGTTGTCCTTGCGGCGCAGGGGACGACCCTTATATTCAAGTTCCTTTTTCATACTCAAACTCTCACCTTTCAAAATGTAATCAAAATGTAACATATTGTCTTTCGTTTGTCAACCCCGGTGGGGCGAAAACTACCTTGGATGGAAGAAAAAACCATAAAAACAGCGGGGTTTTGGCCCCGCTGCTTGCAAAAAACGCAGGTTTTCTCTTGTTTAGACTTCCTTAACGCTTTCGATAAGACCAGCAGCCAGACCGGCGATGCTCTGGATCTCGGAGGGGATGATGATCTTGGTGGCCTTGCCGTCGGCCGCGGCGGCGAAAGCTTCCAGACTTTTCAGCTGGATGATGGCGGCGCTGGGAGCGGCTTCGTTGAGAAGCTTGATGCCGTCGGCGGTAGCCTTCTGCACGGTGAGAATGGCCTCGGCCTGACCTTCCGCTTCCAGAATCTGCTGCTGCTTCTTGGCATCGGCCCGGAGGATGGCGGATTCCTTCTCGCCCTCGGCCTCCAGAATGGCGGCGCGCTTTTCGCCCTCGGCCCGGAGAATGGCTTCACGCCGTTCGCGCTCGGCCTTCATCTGCTTTTCCATGGCGTTCTGGATTTCCTTGGGCGGCAGGATGTTCTTCAGCTCCACGCGGTTGACCTTGATGCCCCAGGGGTCGGTGGCCTCGTCCAGAATGGCGCGCATCTTGGTATTGATGACATCGCGGCTGGTGAGGCACTGGTCCAGTTCCAGCTCGCCGATGATGTTCCGGAGAGTGGTGGCGCTGAGGTTTTCGATGGCCACGATGGGCTGTTCAATGCCGTAGGTGTAGAGCTTGGGGTCGGTGACCTGGAAGTAGATAACGGTGTCGATCTGCATGGTGACGTTGTCCTTGGTGATCACCGGCTGGGGCGGGAAGTCCGCTACCTGCTCCTTGAGAGAGACGATTTTGGCCACTCTCTCAATGAAGGGAATTTTAAAGTGCAGACCCACTTCCCAGGTGGTGGAATAAGCACCCAGACGCTCAATCACATAGGCTCTTGCCTGCTGAACAACACGAATGTTGCGGATAAGAACGACAAGTATGAAGGCGATCAGAACCAGAAGTGCAATCAACATAATATAGTCCTCCTTAAATCTTTTTAACAATCAGTTTAACGCCCCGGATCTCCCGCGCTTCCACCTGTTCTCCCATGGCGATGACTTCGTCATCGGCGCTGCGGGCAGTCCAGACCTGTCCGTCCAGCTTCACGGCGCCGGAGGCGGCGATGTTGTCGATGGTTTCCGTGACGATGCCGATGCGGCCGATGGCGCGGTCGGCGTTGGTGGGCTCCTTTTCGGCGTTGACGTATTTTCTGGCGAGGGGCCGCGTCAGCAGCAAAGCTGTCACGGATACGGCCAGAAACCAGACTACCTGCAGCCAGATGGGACCGCGGAGCCAGGCTGTCAGCAGCGCAGCCAAACCGCCCAGCGCGAACCAGATGGATGAAAGCCCTGCGGTGGCCGCCTCCACCACCAGAAAGAGAAGGATGGCGGCGATCCAGAAGATAACCGTGCTTTCCAAAACAGCACCTCCCTTGTGTGATTTCTACTTATCATTTTATCATAACTTCGAAACCCCTTCAATATGCGCCTGTAAAAATTCTGTAAACACCCTTTACTTTTACGCTTTAAAGATGTAGTATGTGATAAGAACGATTTTAACGAGGTGCGGTAATGAACAAACACATTCGTAAACCCCGTAATAAAGATATGTACCGGGCCATTCTGACGCTGGAGACGGAGGAGGAGCTGATGAAGTTCTTCGACGACCTCTGCACGGTGTCGGAACTTCACGCCATGGAGCAGCGCTATCAGGTGGCGGTACTGCTGGACAAGGGCCTTATCTATAATGATATTCTGGAGGAGACCGGGGCGTCCAGCGCCACCATCTCCCGGGTGAACCGTTCTCTGCAGTACGGTGCCGACGGCTATGCCATTGCCTTTGGTCGGCTCAAGGCCATGGAGGCGGCCGGGACGGAGGAAGAGGCATGACGGCCTACGGCCCTCTGGCTGCCGGCTATGATGCCCTCACCGGCGATGTGCCCTATAATGCGTTTGCAGACTGGTATGAAACGGCCTTCGCCCGCAAGGGCGGGGCCGTACAAACCGTTCTGGACCTGGGCTGCGGCACAGGGACCCTTTCCCTGATTCTGGCCGGGCGCGGCTATGAGATGATCTGTACCGATGCCAGCGCCGAGATGCTCTCCGTGTTTCAGCAGAAGCTCTGGGATCTGCCGGAGGGGGTGCAGCGGCCTATGCTTTTGTGCCAGCGCAGCGAGGAGCTGGACCTTTACGGTACGGTGGATGCCTGCATCTGCTCTCTGGACGGCATGAACTATCTCTCTCCGGAACTTTTGCCGGAGGTATTCCGGCGGCTGCGGCTCTTTATCGCCCCCGGCGGTTTGCTGGCCTTTGATTTCCTTTCCCCGGCGCGGCTGCGCTCTCTGGACGGACAGTGCTTTGTGGACGAGGATGAGGGGCTTTTGTGCCTGTGGCGTGCCAGCGTGGAGGAAAACGAACTCCATTACGGCATGGACATTTTCCGCGCGCAGAAGGGACTCTGGCGTCGGGAGCAGGAGGAGCATGTCGAGTACATCCATGAGAGCCAAAAACTGGAAGAGCTGCTGACGGCAGCGGGCTTTGGCAGCATTGCGCTTCATACAGACGGCCCCCAGCATGAGAGCGGGCGGCTTTACTATACGGCAATACGCTTGTAAAAGGAGAACGAAAATGGGTGAGATCATTCGCGCCGTGGCCGATGAAGGAACGGCGAAAATTTCTGTTGTATACGCCGGAGACGTGGTGGAACGGGCCCGGCAGATCCACGGTCTGCAGCCTACGGGCACCGCGGCTCTGGGCCGCACCCTCTGCGGGGCCAGCATGCTGGGCGAGCTGATGAAGGAGGAAAACGCCTCTCTGACGCTGAAGCTGCAGGGCGGCGGACCTCTGGGTTCGGTGGTTGCCGTGTCCGACAGCTCCGGCTGCGTCCGGGGCTATGTGCAGAACCCGGAGGTGGATCTGCCCCTGCGCGAGAGCGACGGCAAGCTGGACGTGGGCGGTGCCGTGGGCCGGGACGGTTTGCTGACGGTGCTGCGGGACATCGGCCTTCGTGAACCCTATGTGGGCTCCACGGAACTGATCAGCGGCGAGGTGGGCGACGATCTGGCGGCCTACCTCATCGAGAGTGAGCAGTTGGGCGCGGCCTGCGGTCTGGGCGTTCTGGTGGACACCGACTGCAGTGTGAAGGCAGCCGGCGGCTTTATTGTTCAGCTGATGCCCTTTGCTCCCGACGAGGTCATTGCCCAGCTGGAGGAGAACATCTTCATGATGGATCAGCTGACGGTGATTCTTGATCAGGACGGCCCCGAAGAAGTCATCCGTCAGGTGATGAAGGGCATCCCCTGGCACATTACCCAGCGTACTCCCATCAGCTACCGCTGTCCGTGCAGCCGGGAGCGGGTGACCCGGGCGCTCATCAGTTTAACGGATGCCGATCTCAACGAGCTGATGGCAGACGGACAGGACGTGGAGGTGGGCTGCCGTTTCTGCGACGCCGTTTATCAGATTTCCCCGGCGGAGATCATGGCGGCCAAGGCAGAAAACGAAGCGGAAGAATAAGCCTATGACGGATAAACTGCGGGACAGCCGTCCCATCGGTATTTTTGACTCCGGCCTCGGTGGACTGACGGCAGTGACGGCTCTGGCGGAGGCCCTGCCGGAGGAGCGCTTTGTCTACTTTGGCGATACGGCCCGTACCCCCTATGGCTCCAAGGCCGTGGAAACCATACAGCGCTTTTCGGTGCAGATTGCGGAGTTTCTTCTGAAGCATGACGCCAAACTCATCGTCATCGCCTGCAATACCATCAGCGCCACGGCGCTGGAGCTGCTGCGCCGGCGCTTTCCCGGCACACCGTTTATCGGCATCATCGAACCCGCCGCCCGCTTTGCGGCCGGGGAACTGGGTGCGGAGCGGCGGCTGGGCATCATAGCCACCAAGGTCACCATTGAGAGCCGCCAGTATGAGGAGATGATCCGCCGTTTCGGCGGCAGATGCTCCGTGTTCTCCAAGGCCTGTCCGCTTTTCGTTCCTGCCATTGAGGAGGGTATGGCCGATACGGCGCTGATGGATGAGATCGTCCGTTACTATCTGGATGACTTTGTCCGGGATAATGCACTGGACGCGCTGATTCTTGGATGTACCCACTATCCGCTGGTGGAAAAGAGCATCCGTCGGCTGTATCCGACTCTGGAGATCATCGATCCATCCCGGATCGTGGCCCGGGAGGTGGAGCGCGTGCTGGATGAACTATCCCTGCGGGGCAGCGGCGAACTGCAGAACCGTTTCTATGCCAGTGACCTTTCCGAGTGCTTCCTCCGCATGATCCACAGCATCGTGGGCGGAAGCGACGTGGTGGTGCGGCAGAAAAACTTTGAGGAAGAACCCGACTGACGATAAGCAGCGCCCCGGTGGCATACAACGGAGCGCTGTTTATTCATAGCATTATTTAAGAAGTTTTGCGCATTTTATGCGATTTACAGATTTTTAACGGGTATTTATAATACAAAATAGCAAAAACAGCGATTTTTTATGATATGGAAGGCTATGACTTTACAATTTAAATAAAGAAATGTATGATAACAAATAAAAATCAGAGAGGGAGGCGGCCATGAGAATCGCAGCAAAAGCTAAACGGCGCTTGCGCCGCGGGCTTTCCCTGTTGGCGGTTCTGCTCTGTATGACGGCATCGGCCTCCACCGTTTCGGCGTCCGGACGGGAGCTTCCCCTGCTGCCCCTCTGGCTGACGGAAGAAAGTCAGGAGCCGGGGCGGGTGGAGCTTGTGGAGTATGTGAACTGCTACAGCTATCCCCTCTATGCGGGCATCTACCTTCCCCATGGTTATTCGGAAGACACGCTTTATGATGTGGCTTTCATCTGGAGCGGTACGCTGAACGGCTATGACGAGGTTTTTAACTTCACCTATCCCTGTTATTTTGAGGGGGACAGGGTGGAGAACCTCAGCACGAAACAGCTTCTGGATCGTATGATCGAAAAGGAAGTGATCCGGCCTGTCATTGTGGTCTGCATGAAGGATATTGGCAATATCAATATCAGCCACGCCGATCTGGATATAGGCATCATGCTGGACTATGTAAAGGCCAACTATCCCACCTACGCCTCTCAGGAGGGGATCAGCCAGGAGGAACTGCGGGAACACTTCTTCCTCTGGGGCTTTTCTCAGGGCTCCATGTTTACGCAGTCGGCGGGTATGGGTTTTCACTTCGATGATTTTGCCTCCTTTGCCGCCGTGTCCTACGGCAGCGACTGGGGCGTTATTCAGGGGGTAACGGAAAGCCCCTATGAGCTGTCTCTGCTCTATGCCTGTGTGGGCGGTCGTTTTGACCATGGTGCGGACAGCGCCCGCTACAGCTATGATGTCATCGTCAACGGCTGTGGGGACAAGATCATCGACGGGGAGAATGCCCTCCTGCTCAGCTCTCCGCTGTATAACCACAGCTATTCTCTGATGCTGGCAGCCATGTATGACTTCCTGCCCAGAATGCTGCCGGTGGAGAGGGAGCACGCTCCGTGGATGGATCTGATGGAGCTTTATTACAGCGGTTACAGCCCCCGGAGACGTTCCTGAGATTTTTTCAAAAACAGGTGACAATATGAACGTTCTGATCCGCGGCGGTCGTCTCATCGACCCCGCCAATGCCATGGACGGCATCCACGACCTCCTCCTTGCCGGAGGAAAGGTGGCCGCCATCGATCCCCGAGAGGCCGAGGCCGATCTGGTCATCGATGCTGCCGGGAAGATCGTCTGTCCGGGCTTTATCGACATACATATGCACGAGGATCCCGTCCTCTCCGATGGCAGCATCTATGCGGACGAGGAGAAGGCCATCCAGTTCACCATGCTCCGTCAGGGAGTCACCACCGCCATCGGCGGCAACTGCGGCGAGAGCAAGTACCACCCGGCGGATTATCTGGATCTGGTGGACGCGCAGGGCACCGCCTGCAACATGGGTATGCTGGCTGCCCACGAGTATTTCCGTGTTGCCTCCGGCTGCAGCGACCGCTATGCTGCCGCCACGGCGGAGCAGAGGGCCTTCATGGCTCGGGGTATGCGTGAGTGCGTGGAGAGGGGCTGTCTGGGCGCTTCCTACGGCATCCGCTACGTCCCCGGCATCGACATGGACGAGCTTTGCGAGACGGGGGCGTGCTGCCGTGATCTCGGCGGCATCATCGCCGCCCATATCCGGGACGATGCCGAAGCCGTGTTTGACGCGGCCCGGGAGTTTCTGGATACGGGTAAGAAGCTGGGCGTGCCCGTGGAACTTTCCCACATCGGCAGCATGGCCGGCTTTGGGCAGATGGAGCGTTTCCTGCAGCTGGTGGATGAGTACCGCGCCGAGGGTCTTACCGTGGGCTGCGACTGCTACCCCTACGATGCCTTCTCCACCGGTATTGGCTCCACTACCTACGACGATGGCTGGTATAATCGCTACGGCTGCGGCTATGATGTGGTAGAGCTCTGCGAGGGCAAGTATAAGGGTCAGCGCTGCACCAAGGAGATTTTTGACGAAGTGCGCCGGGATGACCCCGAGTGCAAGACCATCTGCTATGTGATGCTCCAGAGCGAGGTGGATATGGCTCTGCGCCACAGCGGTGTGATGCTGGGCAGCGACGGCACCCTCAGCGAGGGACAGGGTCACCCCCGGGCAGCCGGTGCCTTCCCGCGGCTTTTGGCCCGCTATGTGAAAAACGGTGTTCTCAGCCTGGGTGAGGCTGTGAATAAAATGACCGCTATGCCCGCCGGAATGCTGGGGCTCCCGCATAAGGGGCAGCTGGGCATCGGTGCGGACGCGGACGTGGTCATCTTCGATCCGGCGCGCATTGCCGATACGGCGACCTTTGCCGAACCCATTCTTCCCCCGGTGGGCATTGAGAAGGTCATCGTCGGCGGCATCGTGGCCTGCGAGGAGGGGAAAATCCTCAACGGCCGGGCCGGTAAGTCTGTTAGAAAACTCTAAGGAGGAAAAGATATGAACAACAAATCTGGCGGCAAGCTCAAGAAAGAGCTTGGCATCTTCTCCGGTGTGAGTCTCGTGGCCGGTATGACCATCGGCTCCGGTATTTACTACCTGGGAAGCTACGTACTTGAGCGCGTCAACATGTCCATGGGCATGGCGCTCATCTGCTGGCTGGTGGGCGGCGTCATCAGCATCCTCGGCGGCCTCTGCTTTGCGGAGCTGGGCGCTGAGATGCCCGTGACCGGCGGTCTCACCACCTATCTGTCCAAGGCGTATCACCCCATGTTCGGCTTCATCAACGGCTTCTCCGGCTTCCTGCTGACCTGCTCCGGCTCCATCGCCGCTCTGGCCATGGCCGCTGTCACCCAGTTTGCCGAGATCTTTGGCTGGAGCCAGCTGATCGTGAAGATCATCGCCATTGCCATCATCGTGATCTTTACGGCTCTGAACCTCAAGGGCGTCAAGTTCGGCGCTGCCTTCCAGAACTTCTCCATGGTGGTCCGTGTGCTGCCTCTGGTTCTGGTGATCTTTGTGGGCATCTTCTTCGGCACCCAGAGCCCCAACCTGAACCCCGCCACCGCTTTTGTGGACGGCAAGGCCGGCATCGTCGATGCCATCAAGCTCATCGGCTACGCCACCTTCGCCTCCCTCTGGGCCTATGAGGGCTGGACCAACCTGAACACCGTCGCCGGCGAGATGAAGAAGCCCCGCCGTGACATCCCTCTGGCTATCATCATCTCCATGGGCTTCATCACCCTGGTCTACACCCTCTTCAACCTGGCCATCTACCGCATCATCCCCGCCGCCGAGGTGGAAGCTTCCATCTCCGCCGGTAACCTCTATCTGGGCACCGAGGCCGTGGGCCGTATTCTCGGCAACGCCGGCAAGTGGGTTGTGCTCATCGGCATGGCCATCGGCATCATCGGCACCGTCAACGGCGACTGCCTGGTCTTCCCCCGTACTTACTACGCTATGGCCAAGGGCGGCTACTTCTTCAAGTCCATGGGCGAAGTCAACAAGAACGGCGTGCCCGCCAACGCTACCCTCGCTTCTTCCGCCATGGCCATCCTGCTGGTCTGCTTCAACAGCCTCCAGTCCCTCACTGACTGGCTCATCACCATTACCGCTCTCATCAACCTGATGGCCGTCATCGCCGTCATCATCTTCCGCGTGAAGTTCCCCGAGATGGAGCGTCCCTACAAGGTCTGGGGCGGCATGCCCATGATCATCCTCACCATCGTCTTCTTCGTGGTGCTGCTGGTCAACAACTTTGTC
>SVLG01000039.1 GCA_015068055.1 Oscillospiraceae bacterium
CTCCTGGGGCTCAGCGCTGGGTTCCGGCGTGGGCGTGGGGTCGGGTTCGGCCACCGCACCGGAGTAAGAGAACTTATAGGGGCCGGTACCCGCCGGGGCATTGGAGAGAATGGAACCCTGCTTGATCACAGGAATGGTCAGGCGGTAGGGCAGGCCCGTGTCGGCATATTTGGTGGAAATACAAAGCTCCGAATCCGAATAGGCGCTGACACCCTGCACGCTGCTGAGACGGCTGATGTAATAGTCGGAATACATCATGGCACGCTGCAGGGAATAGCCCACGTCATAGGCGGTGAGGGTGGAGCCGTCGTGCATAGGAATGCCCGATTTGATGCGGATGGTAAAGAAGTTGCCCTCCTCGTTGCACTCCCAGCTCTCCACCAGCCGACTCGAGAGGTTATAATTGACATCCACCTCAAAAAGGTTGTCGTAAACCAGCCCGGCCACCAGAAGGTTGGCGGAACTTTTGGTGCGCAGGGGGTTGAGGCTTTCATCAAAGTCGGCGGAGAGGGAGAATACATCATCCGCCGCCGGTCCCGCCGTCAGCGTCTTGCCGGAGACGGTGTCTGCCAGCTCGATAACCACCTGTTCTTCTTCCGCTTCCTCTTCCTTGCCGCAGGCCGCCAGCGGCAGCAGCAGGGTAAAGACAAGCAGGAGGGAAATATATTTTATGTATCGTTTCATAGTCTGTCCTCAGAGCATGATGATGGAAGCCTGGGTACCCCGGACACCCTTGTGGCCCCGGTGGGACCAGTATCGGTCTGTCTCACACATGGTGCAGTCGGGCAGAGTGTCGATGTTCTCCGGAAGAAGGCCCAACTGCAGAAGGCGGCGGCGGTTGGCTTCCTTGAGATCCACCATAAACTTCCCCGGCACGCCGTTCTCCGGCCAAAAGGTCCCGTCGGCATCGCCGCCCAGCAGCGCCGTCATGGCCTCGGGCACCTCCGGTCCGGTTTCAAAGCAGCAGCCGGAAATTCCCGGACCCAGCGCCGCGCAGATACGATCGGCCCTGGCCCCTTTTTCCAGCATAGCCCGGACGCCGGCCCCGGCCATATCCTTTGCGGTGCCCTTCCAGCCGCAGTGGAGGGCGGCGATCACCCCCGCCGTCTCATCGCAGAGCAGCACCGGCAGGCAGTCTGCCCCGAACACCACCAGCGGCACGCCGCGTTCCGTGGTGCAGAGCCCGTCGCAGTCCACGGGCAGCTTGTCCAGCGGCGGCAGAACCATCTCCTCCGCGCCCACATGGCGCACGATGTCGCTGTGGATCTGCCGGGTAAGGCAGAGCCCCTCGGGCAGTTCGGCCCCCCGGCAGAGAGTCTGCCAGAGTTCCCGGACGCGCTGCTGGCTTTCCGGCTGCAGCCACTCCGGGTCATACACGGAGGAGTAAGGGCGGTCACCCACGCCGCCGAGCTTTTCGGTAAAGAGATGCTTTACGCCGATCTTATCCGAAGCGCTCCAGCGGATGCCTTTGTATTCGTGTCTGGTAAATGCCATATTATCACTCGTTTCGTCCGCAGCAGTCCTTATACTTCATGGGCAGGCCGTTGGGCCGGAGCTTGCCGCAGGGGCAGGGCTCGTTGCGGCCGGGCTTTTTCACCCGCTTGGCCGGGGCTCGGCGCAGGGTGCCGTCGCCGCCTGCGGAAGCGGCAGCGTTTTTGGACACGCTCTTGCGTTCCACGCCCTCGTTCTTTCTCACCTGGGCGGTGTAAATACGCCGCACCACCTCGCCGCGGATGCCGTCGATCATCTGCTCGAACATCTCAAAGCCCTCCTGCTTATAGGCGTCAATGGGCTTGATGTTGCCGTAACCCCGGAGCCCGATGCCCAGCCGGAGGTCGCTCATGCCGTCGATATGGTCCATCCAGTATTCGTCCACCACACGCAGCAGCACCACGCGCTCCAGTTCGCGCATGAGAGGCATGCCGTCGGGCAGGAGTCCAAAGGCGGCCTCACGTCGGGCATAGACCCGCTCCGCGATGGCGGTCAGCTGTTCTTTCAGCTCTGTCACGCTGAGACCGGGAGTGTAACGAATCTCGCCCCGGCGCAGGAAAATCTTATAGAGGGGAGCAAGCCGTTCTTCCAGTTCCTCCGCGCTCTCCACATCGCTGACACCGGCAGCGGCGGCAATGACCTCCGCCGTCATGGAACGGATACTCTCCCGGACATCCTCGCCGTCCAGCACCTTGCGCCGCTCCCCGTAGATGATGCCGCGCTGCTGGTTCATAACGTCGTCAAATTCCAGCGTACTCTTACGGGCCTGGAAATGACGGCTTTCCACGGTTTTCTGGGCCTGCTCGATGGCACCGGTGAGCATCTTATGCTCAATGGGCATATCATCCTCAAGGCCCAGGGTATCCATCATGCTCATGACGCGCTCGCTGCCGTAGAGACGCATCACATCGTCAGTAAGCGCCAGATAGAAGCGGCTCTCGCCCGCGTCGCCCTGACGGCCGGAGCGGCCGCGGAGCTGATTATCGATACGGCGGGAGTCGTGGCGCTCAGTACCCAGGATGAAAAGACCACCGACCTCCCGGACCCGGGCCGCTTCCTCGTCGGTGACGGCCTTATGAGCGGCGAGGCGGCTGCGGTAGAGTTCCCGGGCCGCCAGAATGTTCTCGTCCGCCGTCTCGGCATAGCCGGTGGCGGCGCTGATGCACTCGTCGTCAAAGCCGGCCTTGCGAAGGTCTGCCTTGGCCATAAACTCCGCGTTGCCGCCCAGCATGATGTCGGTGCCTCGACCGGCCATGTTGGTGGCGATGGTGACGGCGCCGAACTTGCCCGCCTGGGCCACAATCTCGGCTTCCTTCTCGTGGTATTTGGCGTTCAGCACATTATGCGGCACACCCCGCTTTTTGAGAAGGGCAGAGAGATACTCACTCTTTTCGATGGAGACAGTGCCCACCAACACAGGCTGGCCCTTTTTGTGGCACTCCACGATCTGATCGAGGATGGCCCGGTTCTTGCCCAGCTCGTTTTTATACACCACGTCGTTCCAGTCCTTACGGATGACGGGACGGTTGGTGGGGATCTCCACGATGTCCAGATTGTAGATGGCGCCAAACTCCTCTTCCTCGGTAAGGGCGGTGCCGGTCATGCCGGAGAGTTTTTCGTAGAGACGGAAAAAGTTCTGGAAGGTGATGGTGGCCAGGGTGCGGTTTTCCTTCTGCACGTCCACCCGTTCCTTGGCCTCGATGGCCTGATGAAGGCCCTCACTGTAGCGGCGGCCCAGCATCAGTCGGCCGGTGTACTCATCGACGATGATGATCTCGCCGTCCTTCACCACATAATCGATGTCGCGCTTCATCACACCGTGAGCCTTCAGCGCCTGATTGATGTGGTGGGAAAGGGTGGCGTTTTCCAGATCGGCCAGGTTTTCTATGCCGAAGAACTGCTCCGCCTTCTGCACGCCGCGGGCGGTGAGGGTGGCACTGCGGGCCTTCTCGTCCACAATGTAGTCGGCATCGATATTCTCGTCTTCCTCCTCCTTCTCGTCCACACTGGCCACGGTAAGGCGCTTGAAGCGGGAAACAAGGTCGTTGGTACGGCGGTAAAGGTCCGTGGACTCCGCGCCCTGACCGGAGATGATGAGGGGGGTGCGGGCCTCGTCGATGAGGATGGAGTCCACCTCGTCCACGATGGCAAAGACATGGCCCCGCTGCACCATTTCCTCTTTGTAGAGGGCCATATTGTCACGGAGATAGTCAAAGCCCATCTCGTTGTTGGTGCCGTAAGTAATGTCCGCGGCATAGGCGGCACGGCGCTCGGCGGAAGTGAGGCCGTGGACAATGAGCCCCACGCTGAGGCCCATGAAGCGGTGGACCTTGCCCATCCACTCGCTGTCACGCTTGGCCAAATAATCGTTGACGGTGACCACATGGACGCCCCGGCCGGTGAGAGCATTGAGGTAAGCGGGCAGCACGGCCACCAGCGTCTTACCCTCGCCGGTCTTCATCTCGGCGATGCGGCCCTGATGCAGCACGATGCCGCCGATGAGCTGCACCCGGAAGGGTTTCATGCCCAGAACACGCCAGCTGGCCTCCCGCACGGCGGCAAAGGCTTCGGGCAGGAGCTCGTCCAGTGTCTCGCCCTGCTGATAACGCGCTTTGAACTCGGCGGTCTTTGCCTGCAGTGCCTCGTCGCTGAGAGCGGCGTATTCCCCTGCCAGTGCCTCGATTTCGTCCGCCAAAGGCTGTATCTTTTTGACCTCCCGCTCACTGCGGGTGCCGAACATTTTGGTTAAAAGTCCCATGGTAACCTGCTTGCCTTTCTCATGGTGATAATATGCGTATGATACATTATAGCATTATATCATGACCGCCAGCAGAAAAAAAGAGAAAAATAACGGATTTGTCATTTGAAGAACGGCGAAAACTGTAATATAATAAATGGGTTGAAGCAACACTGTCTGCAGGAGGTCTTTATGGAAGCTCACAAAAGACATGTCATTGTCTGGAAAATTCTTCGCCCCGTGGCCGCCTTGCTTTGGCGTGTCCTCTATAACTTCCATGCCGAGGAGGTTGAGGTAAAGGGCCCCATCCTGTTCTTTGCCAACCACGTCACGGATGTTGACCCCGTGATGGCCGCCTGCAGTTTCAAGGAACATATCTACTTTGTGGCCAGTGAGCATCTGATGCGCGGCCGTTTCGGTCCGCTGGTAACCTGGCTGCAGGCCCCCATCCCCCGGCAGAAGGGCGGCAGCGCCGCCGACACCGTCATGTCCACCCTGCGCCATATCAAGAAAGGCTACAGCGTGGGCATTTTCCCCGAGGGCAACCGCTGCTGGGACGGCGTCACCGCCTCCTTCCCCTCCGCCACTGCCAAAATGGCCCGCACCGCTGCGGCCTCCGGTGCTTCTCTGGTTACCTACCGCTTTGAAGGCGGCTACTTCGCCAGCCCCCGCTGGTCCGGCTTTTCCATCCGCCGGGGCAAAATGACCGGCCACGCCGTGGGCATCTACTCCCCCGAGCAGCTCCGGGCCATGAAGCCCGCCGAAATCGAGGCCATTTTGAAGCGCGATCTTTACGAGGACGCCTACGCCAGGCAGCGCGAAAACCCCATCGTCTTTAAGGGCCGCCATCTGGCCGAGGGTATGGAAACCCTTTTCTTCCTCTGCCCCAACTGCGGCAAGGTGCACACCCTCATCAGCAAGGGCGACCGCGTCTCCTGCACGGCCTGTGATTTTTCCATCCGCTACCTGCCCACCGGTTTCATGGAGGGCGCAAAATGGGATAATCTCCGGGACTGGAACCTCTGGCAGCAGAGCGAAATCCGCCGCATGTGCGACGAAGCCGAAGATACCCCCATCTTTACCGACAGCGACATGGAATGTCTCCGGGTGGAGAGCGGCCGCCAGAGCAGTCCGGTGGGGCAGGGCGGCATGGCTCTCTACCGGGACCGGCTGGAGCTGCCCGGCGTGACGCTGCCTCTCAGCGAGATCCGCGGCATATCTCTCCGCGGTGCCCAGGACATCTTCTTCGGTACACAGGAGAACACCTATCAGCTCCGCTGCACCGCGCGGCGCTGCACCGTCCGCTATCTCACCGCCATCTCTTATATGAACAACGCAGAATACGGCGTATAAACCGTGGGAGAAAGAAACATGAAGATCGGTTTTGACAACGACAAATACGTACAGCTCCAGACCCAGAGCATCCGGCAGCGCATCGACCACTTCGGCGGCAAGCTATATCTAGAATTTGGCGGCAAACTCTTTGACGACTATCACGCCTCCCGGGTCCTGCCCGGCTTCCAGCCCGACAGCAAAATCCGTATGCTCATGGAGCTGAAGGACGAAGCCGAGGTCATCGTGGCCATCTCTGCCGATGCCATCGAGCAAAACAAGCGCCGGGGCGACCTCGGCATCACCTACGACATGGAGGCACTGCGCCTCATCGACGCTTTCCGGGCCTGCGGGCTGACGGTGGGCGGCGTGTGCATCACCCAGTGCCGGGGTCAGGAAGCCGCCAGGAAGTTCCATAAGCGGCTGGAGTCTCTCAATCTCCCGGTTTACCGGCTCTATTACATCCCCGACTACCCCGCCAACCTTCCCCTGATTGTCAGCGAAGACGGCTTTGGTAAAAACGACTTCATCGAGACGAAGCGCCCTCTGGTGGTAATCACCGCCCCCGGCCCCGGCAGCGGCAAGATGGCCGCCTGCCTCTCCCAGCTCTATCACCATCACGCCCGGGGCGAAAAGGCCGGTTACGCCAAGTTTGAGACCTTCCCGGTCTGGAATTTGCCGCTGAAACACCCGGTGAACCTGGCCTATGAGGCCGCCACCGCCGATCTCAACGACGTGAATATGCTGGACCCCTACCATCTGGAGGCTTACGGCATCAAAGCCGTGAACTATAACCGCGACGTAGAGATCTACCCGGTACTCAGCGCCATGATGGAGCGCATCCTCGGCGAAAACCCCTACAAAAGCCCCACGGACATGGGTGTGAACATGGTGGGCCACTGCCTCTCGGACGACGCCGCCTGTCAGGAGGCCTCCCGGCAGGAGGTCATCCGCCGCTGGTTCAACACCAGCTGTGAGCGGCGCAAGGGCATGGCCGAGCAAAGCACCGTCTATAAGCTGGAAATGCTCATGAACCAGCTGGGCATCACTCCGGAGGATCGCCCCTGTGTCATTCCCGCCCGGCAAAAGAGCGAGGTCAACGGCAAACCCGGTTTTGCCATGGAGCTGCCCGACGGCCGCATCGTCACCGGCAAGACCAGTTCTCTGCTTGGCGCCTGCTCTGCCTGTATGCTCAACGCCCTCAAGACTCTGGCCGGCATTGATGATGACGTGATGCTCCTCTCCCCCGAAATCATCCGTCCCCTGCAGCACCTGAAGGTGGAGCACATGGGTAACTCCAACCCCCGGCTCCACGTGGACGAAGCGCTGATTGCTCTCTCCGTCTGCGCCGTCACCGATCCCACGGCCGCCGCCGCCATGGAGGCTCTGCCCCTCCTCAAGGGTACCGAGGCTCACTGTACCGTCATCCTCTCCCGGGTGGATGAGAATGTCCTCAGCAAGCTGGGCATCAATCTCAGCTGCGACCCCACCTACGAATCTCACAAGCTTTATCACGCCTGATCGTAAGGAGGCCGGGCCATGAAGCCAGTCTATTGCAACAACTCCACCGTCAACCTCAACCCCAAAACCGGCGAGGTCTCCATGTCTTTCTCCCATATCTACACCGACCACAATCTCTCCGTCTCCGGGGGCGGACTCACCGATGTCTCCGCCAAGCTGGTGGAGGAGGAAGCCCATGTGATCATGAGCCGGGAGGCCTTTATCGGCCTCAAGCGGGTCATGGACAATATCTGGGAGAAGATGCAGGAAAGCCGCGAGTAAAAAACCTTGACACTTTCGCCGCCCGGTGATACAATTACCGGGCCATGCGGGTGTAATTCAATGGTAGAATACCAGCCTTCCAAGCTGGGTACGTGGGTTCGATTCCCATCACCCGCTCCAAAAATATCCGGTCCCCTTTCGGGGGGCCGGATATTTTTCGTGGCGTATGATAGGCGCGAGAAACCACCCGCGTATGCGGTGTGGGCGCTGGGAGCGCAGCGACCGAGTGCCCTTGGGGTATTCGATTCCCATCACCCGCTCCAAAAAGCTCCTGCCCCCTTGGGGGCGGGAGCTTTTTCGCGTGGATGATAAGACATCCCCTGCCGGTATCGGCAGGGGATGTCTTACTTATCCTTCGATTTCCTCGCAGGTGACGCCCATACGGTCAATGGGCAGCTCGCGAACCTCCCAGCCGGGGAGGTCCTTGGCGGCAGCCATGCTCATGCGCTTGATGAAGTTATCATCGGCGGCCACGCAGAGGATGGTGGGACCGGCGCCGGAGATGCAGACGCTGACCGCGCCGCAGTCCAGAGCAAGGCGACGGGCCACGTCACCGCGATCGATGAGTCCCCAGCGGTAGGGCTGATGAATGCGGTCATCCATGGAGGTGCGCAGCAGGTCCACCTCGCCGTTGCCCAAGGCATGCAGCACCAGAGCGCCGCGGGAGACGTTATAAATCGCATCGGCACGCAGCACCTTCTCCGGCAGCACAGCGCGGGCCTTGGCGGTGGAAAGCTCAAAGTCGGGAATGAGGCCGATGAAGCGGAGACGGCCGCTGATGGGGAAGTGGACGGTGACGGCGCGTTCCCCCTCCATGGCCGAGGCGGTTAGACCACCGCAGAGAGAGGGGGCGATGTTGTCCGGGTGCCCCTCCACCACGGTACCGGCATCCAACAGGTCGTCCCGGCTGAGCCCCAGACCATAAACGGCGTTGGCCGCGGCCACACCCGCCACGATCAGCGCAGCGGAGGAGCCAAGCCCACGGCACACGGGTATCTCCGAGGGGCCGAAGTGGATGTGGACACCATCGGGCTTGATGCCGCAGCGTTCCAGCACGGTGCGGTAACCGATCCAGGCCAGATTTTCCTCGTTCTGGAACTCCTCCGGGCAGCCGGTGATGAGGAGGCCCTCGCCCTCCCGCTTGAAGTATATCTCGTTATAGCACTGCCAGGCCACGCCAAAGCAGTCGAAACCGGGGCCCAGGTTGGCGCTGCTGCCGGGTACCCGAACACGGATCATGCTCATCTTATCATTCTCCTTTCATCTTGCTGCGGACATAGTCTATGAGATCGCCGCGGTCGATCACATCCCGATGCCGCGTCTCTTTCTCCCGCAGATTGGCAAGGTTTCCGGGCACGGGCACGCCGGTGAGGGCATGGAGGGCATCCATGGCAGCGAAGTCATCGCCCTCCACGGCGGCGTCCAGCGCCTCCAGCACGGCAGCAGGGAACTTATAGGGGGAGGCGGTGGAGAGCACCACCACGGGGTTCTCACTCTCAAACTCCTCCGCCACGGCGAAGGCCACCGCAGTATGAGGATCGGCCAGATACCCCTTCTCTTTCCAGAGCTTCGCAATCACGTCCGCACAGCGCTTTTCATCGCAGCAGCCGGCATCGAAGTGAGCGCGGATCTTCTCCATCAGCTCCGCCGGGAACTCATAACGCCCCTCGGCAGCCAGTTCCTTCATGCAGCGCTCCACCAGCGCCGTGTCCCCGTCGGAGATGAGGAACAGCAGCCGCTCCAGATTGGAGGAAATGAGGATGTCCATGGAGGGAGAGGTGGTCAGCACGAAAGGACGGCGGCGGTCGTAAACGCCGGTGGCAAAAAAGTCGGTGAGCACCCGGTTGGCATTGGAGGCGCAGATAAGTCTGCCCACCGGGAGGCCCAGCAGCTTGGAATAGTAACCGGCCAGAATGTCGCCGAAGTTGCCCGTGGGCACCACAAAGTCCACCTTGTCGCCCTCGCGTATATCGCCGCGCTCCATGAGCTGCTTATAGGCAAGGAAGTAATACACCAGCTGGGGGGCAAGCCGTCCGATGTTGATGGAGTTGGCGCTGGAAAGGGTAACGCCGTTTTCCCCGGCGAAGTCGCCCAGCGCCGCAAAGGCCGCTTTCACGCCGCTCTGGCAGTCGTCAAAGTTGCCGCGAACGCCGCAGACGGTGACGTTTTTGCCCTCCTGGGTGACCATCTGGGCCTTCTGCACGGCGGAAACGCCGTCTGCCGGGAAGAAAACGATGATGCGGGTACCTTCCACATC
The DNA here is from genome assembly GCA_015068055.1 of Oscillospiraceae bacterium. The sequence goes on from SVLG01000039.1 coordinate 9,600, forward strand.
GTGGAAACCCTCCAGCGCAGCCTTGCCGGTATCGCCGGAGGTAGCCGTGAGGATCAGTGTCTCGGCGGCGGTGTTCTGCTGCCGTCTGCCCGCCGTCATCAGCTGGGGCAGCATGCTCAGAGCCACGTCCTTGAAAGCGGAGGTGGGGCCACGGTAGAGCTCCAGCGAATACTTATCCCCTACCTTTACCAGCGGGGTGAGCTCGTCCGTCTCAAACTTGCCCCGGTAGGCCTTCTCCACCAGCGCGTCCATGTTCTCATAATCCGGCAGCAGCGTGCCGAGGATCATGGAGGCCATGGAAAAGGCATCCTTTTTGAGACAGGCACGCCAGTCGAAGCCAAGCTTTTCAAGGCCCGCGGCTATGTAAAGTCCCCCATCCGGGGCGATGCCCGCCAGTACCGCCTCCACCGGGGAAGCGCGCAGGCCGGGATTTCTTGTGCTTTGATAGTCCATGGTATGTCTCCATTTGTCCGTAGTAGTAAAACATTTTGCCCGCATAGTATATGCCAACAGGGGCAAATTGTCAAGGGTTGTCGCCTGTGCTGTACAGGGGAAGGAACAACGATGATGCGCGGATATTAAAATGGACAGCCGCCCGTAAAACAACCGCACTGCTCAGATACTTTGGGACATTTTCCGCCTCTATTTTTCTCAATGTTGTAATCGACACCCCAAGAACTTTTGACATTTTAGTAAGGCTATAATTGTTCTTCAATCTCAGGTAGCGTATATTGCGACAAAAGATTTCCAGTTCGTACATATCAACACCTCCGTTAGATAACATAACGATAACACTTTGTTTGTGGATAGTCAAGACGTCCCCAGGTATAATGTTATCAAAATGCAAAGGAAGTGTTATCGTGGCGACAGACAAAATACAAACAGGAATACGTTTTCAAGAAGAAACTCTGCGGAAAATCACCTATATCGCCAAAAAGAATCATCGCTCCCTGAATGCTCAGCTGGAACATCTGGCGCAGATATGCATTGATGAGTTTGAAAAGGAACACGGTGAAATTATCCTCGTTGCGGAAGAATAATAAATATCCCGTAGTCAGATGACTACGGGATATTCCTCTTTTTTAATACTGCTTATAGGCCGGCGTCCAGTAATGGTTGCCGTAGATGTCGGTGATGCGGTAGGTAACGGAGAAGGGGCCTCCGCTGAGCTGGAGGTTCTCCAACACCAGGCCGTCTTCACCCACCACCAGAGCGCTGTCGAGATAGTAGCTGTCGTCGTACGTGCCGTCGTAGCGGTAGTAGTCACAGAGGAACTCGATCTCGTCGCCCACTTCAATGGCGATATCACCCTTGGCCAGAACCTCGGTCTCGTCCTCCTTATAGAGGGGGTAAGCACCGGTGATGCTGGCCTCGTCGTCCTCAAAGACCACCTGCAGATTGACGGGCTCGCCGTTGAGCATGGCGGGGATGCGACCCACGGTGGTCCAGCTGCCATCGGCGTTCTCCGTGTCGCTGACCAGATAGTAGGCAGCCACCTGACCATTGACAGTGAGCCAGGTGCTGTCGAAGCTCAGAAGAAGATCGCCGTCGTCATCAAAGTCAAAGCGGTTATCCAGACCCAGGTCGATAAAGCCCTGACCGTCGTCCACATAGACGTTCAGCTCCACGCTGTCGATGAGAGCCCATTCCTCGTCGGTGAGGGCAAGAACCTGCTGCCCATTCTTATACGTAGTGGTGATGCGGGCGGGGTCAAGGAAACTGGCAGCGATGGTCTCCGCCTGACGGGAAACAAGCTCCGTATCCATCCACTCCAGCTCCTGAGGCATTCTGCGGCCGCCGAAGGCGGACATCAGACCCATAATGGTGGCGGGATCGATGCTGTAACCGGCGGACGTGCCGCCCATGGCGTTGCCATAGCCGCCCAGCAGACTGCCCACGGGAGAGGCGGAGGAAGAACCGCCGTAGGCACCCAGCAGGCTGCCCAGCAGATCGCCGTAGTTCTGTCCGCCAAGGTAGTTGGAAGACTGGGAAGCGCTTCCGGCAAACTGACCGGCCTGACCCAGCGAGGCAAAGCTCTTGATACACTCGGTATAGGCCGAGTCAAGACCAATGCTCTCAAAGGTAGAGACGGCGCTGTTCATAGAACTCATGGACTCATAGGGGAAGTAGATGCTGACGCCGTTGGCTCTGGAAATGGTGGTCTTGTTGTACTTGACGCAGTCACGGAGAGCCTCGGCCAGCGCTTTGGACTCGCTGCTGCCGATGCGGTCGCAGAGGTCGATGAGGTCGATCTGGTTGATGCGGCTGCTCTGGGCAAACTGGCGGACGCCGCTGCGGGCATTGGACACCTGCTTATACTGGCTTCCTTCCAGCATGGCGGTGGTGGACTCGGCAAAGGCATTGAAGGCCGGAGGCACGCTGCCCTGCATCTCCGCAAGGTCGATGACAGAGAGGGTCACCTGGGCCCGGGAGGACGCCGCACAGCTGGCGGAGACGAAGTCATCGATCAGCGTCTCGGCGGTATCCACAGTGGGGGTGGAGGTGTTGTTGGAAAGCTCCGTGAGCCAGCCGGTGTAGTCCCAGCCGGTGCCGGGTTCGGTCTCCTCCGAGGCGATGAGATAGTCGGCATAGTCGTTGCAGACCAGCGCCGTCTCCAGCGTGGCCATAAGGCAGGCGTCAAAGCCGATCCAGTCGAAAACGCAGTCGGCCTTTTCCAGCGCGCTGCGGATCTCAGCGAGGGTCATGGTGTCGGAGGAGGACTTCTTCTCGTCGTAACCGTAGCCGCTGATGGAGCCGCCGCCGTGATCCCAGAAGATGAGGATGTTCCGGTCGGCGGGGTAGTTCTTTTCGCAGAAGTCGATGAAGGCGGTGAGGTTATCCGGGTCGGTCATGGCTGCGGTACCGGCGTTGTCCACCAGACGCTGCAGACCACCGGTCTCGATCTTATAGATCTCGTTCACCGAGGCGGACACAATGCTGTTCTTCCACTTTTTGCAGCCGCCGGTCTCCACGATGAGGTTGACCTTATCGGAGATCTGCGCCTTGGTCATCTCGGCCAGGTCGCTGGTGCCCATGCCGTACTTGGACTCCAGATCGGTGCCGCACATATAGACCATGATGGTGACGGTATCCTTGCCGCCGCCAAGGGGTACCACGCGCTTTTCACGGCCCGCACCGGATACAGCGCTCTGTACCGGGGTCTGGGTGGGCGCCGGTGCCACGGTCGGCGCAGGCGTGGCCACCGGTGCCGCTGTGGGGGCCGTTACCACGTTCTGACTGGGATTGAACTCGGGTACCTGCGTCGGCACCTGAGCGCTTTGGCCGCCAAGACCGCCGGTGATAAACAGGAAACCGCCGATCAGCAGCACGCCGATGAGTACAACGCGCCGCAGTTTTTTGGGCAGAGCGAAGAAGATGGTCAGCAGACTCAGCAGACTGCCGCCACCGGCACGCTGAGGCGCGCTGCCCCGGCTGCTTTGCCGGCTTTCGCCCCGGGGACCGCCGCCAACGGGGCCGGAAACGCCCGCCTTGCCGGTCTTGCCAACGTTTGCGCTGCCCTTGCCATAAGTGGTTTTGCGGCTGTGGGGCCGGTTATTTCTTTCCATAAGGTTATCCCTCGCTTTTAAGGCTGTATAAAAGCAGTATAGCGCATTTTGCGCAGCGGTGCAACTTGATTTGCGGAGCATATTGGTGTATGCTTCAGGGGAAAGGGGGATTCTCCATGTGGTTTGTATTCGCCATTCTGTCCGCGGTTTTCGCCGCACTTACATCCATTCTCGCCAAAGTAGGCATTGAAGGAGTTAATTCCAATCTGGCCACGGCGGTGCGCACCATGGTCGTGGTGGTCATGGCCTGGGTGATGGTCTTTGTTACCGACGCTCAGGGAGGGTTGGGAGACATTTCCCGGCGCAGTTGGGTGTTTCTGACCCTGTCGGGTCTCGCCACCGGCGCTTCCTGGCTTTGCTATTACAAGGCCCTGCAGATCGGTGAAGTGGCTAAGGTGGTGCCCATTGACAAGCTCAGCGTGGTCATCACGCTGGTTTTGGCCTTTGTCTTTCTCCATGAGAAATTTACGCCCAAGTCTCTCGTGGGCTGTGTCCTCATCACAGCCGGCACACTGGTCATGGTACTGTAAAGGAAAGCAGACTCTCACTTTGTGAGGGTCTGCTTTCCTTTGGGTCAATGTACCTTGCGCTCGGGGTCCACCTGAGGAAGATTTTCAAAGCTGCCGTAAAACACGGTTTCTTCCAGCGGCTTTCTGTAAGGATGAAACTCGGGATGGGGTTCACAGTCCTCCGCCGGATAGCCCAGCATCAGCAAAGCGACGATTTCCAGATTTTCCGGAATGGAAAAGCGCTCCCGGAGCAGAGGCTCCTTGAACATACCCACGATCAAGCTGCCGATGCCCAGTTCCTCGGCCTGATACATCATCTGTGTAAGGACAATGCTGACATCCACATCGCCGTACTCACGGCCGCTGCGGCTCTTCCAGCTTTCGCCCTTATCATAGCAGATGACAAGGACCACGTCCTGTCCGTAAAGGAAGGGTGTGCAGCCTCTGAGCTTTTCAACTTCTTCGCCCTTCAGCACAAGAATCCTCTGGGGCTGATAATTTACGGCCGTGGGTGCCCAGCGCCCCGCTTCCAAAATCAGCTGCAGCTTTTCCGGCTCAATAGAACGCGGATCATATTTTCTGACAGAATATCTCCGCTTTACCAAATCGGCAAATGCCATCGTTATCATCTCCTGAAATTTTTTACAAGTTTACCACTCTGCCAAGGAAAAGGCAAGAGGAACCGGGCTTGGCCCCGCCCCCCTCCGCATGTTGAAATCAGCAAAGGACCATGCTACAATGTTTTTAAGAAAGCGGGGGACCTTTATGATAAAAATACTGTTCGTTTGCCATGGCAGGATTCTCTGAAAACGAAAAAAATCCTGTAATATCAATGGTTTGCGGCCCCACAGAAAGCAGATTTACACCACACGGACCTCGATGTGACAAAAAACTATGAAAAACGAGGTCAACTATGAGAATTTTGGAAGAGTTCTGGCACGGCAATATTGAGCCGACCGATTTCGGTCCCTTTTCCTGCGACGAGTACAAAGACCTGCTCCAACTGGTCAGCCGAAACGAAGACCGCCTCTGGAAAACCCTGACCGAGGAGCAGAAGAACCTTTTCAACAACTACCTCCTGTGCACCAGCGAGTTCCACGCCGTCTCCGACCGCCTGCTGTTTCAGAACAGCTTTAAGTTGGGTGCCAGAATGATGCTGGAGGTCATGGAGGATAGCTACTGAAAAGATGAACAAGATTATTACCAACAAGATCCGCTGCAGGAAGTGCGGCGATGTGATCGAAAGCAAATACACCCATGATTTCAGGTTCTGCAAATGCGGCGCCGTAGCCGTAGACGGCGGAAAAGAGTATCTGCGTCGTGTGGGGAATCTTGAAGATTGGGAAGAACTAAGCGAATTCTGATAAACAAGGCCGGGGCTTTTGCCCCGGCCTTTTCCAATCACATAATTCTTAATAAAAGTGTGATTCTCATCACACTTTTATGTATTATTGCGTGATTTCGCGTCTTTCGGTCTGCATCCGATTGAAAAGTCGACCTCAATCGGCTAATATTTTATTGAAAAGTTGGTCATTATCTTATATAATCCTATTGAAAAGTTATCCACGGGAGGTTCAGCCATGCTGTATCGTAAAATCGAATCCCTCATTGAGGAGCATCTGAAAAGCGATTCCAAAAAGATCCTGCTCATCGACGGAGCCCGTCAGGTAGGCAAAACCTATATCATCCGCCATGTGGGCCAAAAGCTCTTCGAAAACTACATCGAGATCAACATGGTGGAGGACTCCCTCAGCTCCCGCCTCTTTGCCGAAACCAAGTCCGTGGAGGATTTCTACCTGCAGATCAGCATGCTGGAAGGCAGCAAGATGAAGCAGAAGGAAAACACCCTGATCTTCATTGACGAGATCCAGGCATACCCTCACCTGCTGACGCTGCTGAAATTTCTGGCTCAGGACAACCGTTTCACCTTTATCGCCAGCGGTTCCCTGCTGGGCGTCACGCTGTCGCAGACGACCTCCATCCCCATGGGCAGCATCCGCAAGGTGCGCATGTTCCCGCTGGACTTTGAGGAGTTCCTTTACGCCAACGGGCTAAATGAGTTTGCCATCTCCGCCATGCGCAAAAAGTTTGAACGGCTGGAGGCGCTGGACGAGGCAACCCACAATAAGATGATGGATCTTTTCCGGAAGTATCTGTTGGTGGGCGGCCTGCCGGACGCAGTCAATTCGTATCTGGAGCATCACAACATCCAGCTGGTCCGGGAGATCCAGCAGGAGATCCACGACTACTACGCCGCCGACGCATCCAAGTACGACGAGGAGCGCAAGCTCAAGATCCGCCGGGTCTATGACCTGATCCCCTCCAACATGGAGAATAAGAAAAAGCGCGTCGTAGCCCAGAGCATCGAGAACAAAAAGGGCAAGACCTTCGCCGACTATCAGGACGAGTTCGAGTACCTTATCAGCGCCGGTATCGCCCTGAATGTGCAGGCAATTTCCAACCCGGTCTTCCCACTGATCGAGTCGGCGGGTAAGAACCTCCTGAAGCTGTATCTGAACGATGTGGGCATCCTCACCGGCATCCTCTACGGCAACAACATCCGCGCCGTGCTGGACGATGTGGCCAGCATCAACCTGGGCTCGGTGTATGAAAGCGTCGTGGCCAGCGAGCTCGTCGCCCACGGCTACAAACTCTTCTACTACGACAACCGCAGCAAGGGCGAGGTGGACTACCTCATCGACGATTACGCCAGTCTTTCCACCGTGCCCATCGAGGTCAAATCCGGCAAGGACTACACCGTCCACAGCGCCCTCAACGGCTTCGTGCAGAACGAGGACTACCGCATTCAGAAGGCCTACGTCGTCTCCAACGAACGCAATATCACCACCAAGGGCAAGATCACCTATATCCCCATCTACTACATCATGTTCTTCCGGAACGCCCCGGAGAATGCCGCTGAGCTGAGGATCTGAGAACACCAAAAACAGAACGGTGGCTATAAGAAAGGAAAAAGAAACATGGTCAATATAAGAAAGCTGGAAGCGGAACTTTGGGAGTCGGCAGATCTTCTGCGTCAGGGCTCCAAACTGACCTCCAATCAGTATTGCATGCCCGTGCTGGGTCTGATTTTTCTTCGCTATGCCTACGGCCGTTTCAAACTGGTGGAGGCTGAAATACTGAAAAACCGCCCGGTCCGCCATGGCCGTGTGCTGCCGGTGGAAGCCAGCGACTTTGCAGAAAAGAGCGCTCTTTATTTGCCTCCCGAAGCCCGCTATGACTATCTGGTCAATCTCCCGGCAAGTACCGACATTGGCAAAGCCGTAAACCGTGCTATGGATCTGATCGAAGCGCAGAGCGAGCAGCTGGTGGGTGTTCTGCCCAAGGACTATACCATGTTCACCAACGAAATCCTTTCCGAGCTGCTGCGCATCTTTAATAACAGCGCTCTGGATGAGGTGGGCGATGACATCCTGGGCCGCATCTACGAATACTTCCTCAATAAATTTGCCAAGAACATCGCATCCGACGATGGCGTATTCTTCACGCCCAAATCCCTGGTCAAAATGATCGTCAACGTGCTGGAGCCCAAGAAGGGTATCCTTCTCGATCCTGCCTGCGGCAGCGGCGGTATGTTTGTCCAGACGGGCGACTTTGTGAACCACGCCGGCATGTCCGCCAATGCCGCCATGACCTTCTACGGGCAGGAAAAGGTGGAATATAACGCCCAGCTTTGCCTGATGAACATGGCAGTTCACGGTCTCAACGGCAAAATTCTCTCCGGCAACGAAGCCAACACCTTCTATAACGATGCCCACTCTCTGGCGGGCTGCTGCGACTATGTCATGGCCAATCCGCCCTTCAACGTGGATAAGGTCAAGTCCGAGTCCGCACAGAACGCCGGTCGTCTCCCCTTCGGTTTGCCCTCCATCAATGCTGCCAAAGAATTCGGCAATGCCAACTACCTTTGGATCTCCTATTTCTACGCCTACCTGAACGAAACCGGTCGGGCCGGCTTTGTCATGGCCTCCTCTGCCACCGACAGCTCCGGCAAGGATCGGGATATCCGCCAGAAGCTGGTGGAGACCGGCCATGTGGACGTGATGATGAGCGTAGGCAACAACTTCTTTTATACCAAGTCCCTCCCCTGTTCCCTGTGGTTCTTTGATAAGGGCAAAGCCGAGACTATCCAGGACCACGTTCTCTTCATCGACGCCCGGAACTACTACACCGTGGTGGATAAAACCCTGAATGAGTGGAGCGAGTGGCAGCTGAAGAATCTGAACGCCATTGTGTGGCTGTATCGGGGCGAGGTGGAGAAATATACCGCTCTGCTGAACGAATACCGTCAGATTTTGGGACAGGCAATTTCTTTTGAAGAGATTCACGTGGCGCTGAATGATGATTTGAAAGAACTGCAGCGCAGAGCGAAAATAGAAGTAGAGGCTGCGGCCCGCAAAGATAAAAAGCGAGTTCAGGCTTACTACGATGAAATGATCGCGGAAAAGGCAGAAGCTATTACCGTTGCGAAGGAAGCAGTCTGGCTTTATGAGAAGTTCGGCGAGGGAACATATCAGGACATCCCCGGTCTGTGCAAGCTGGCAAGCCGCGCCGAGATCGCAGAGAAGAACTACTCTCTGACTCCCGGTGCCTATGTTGGTGTGGCTGCGGTGGAGGATGACGGCGTGGACTTTGCTCAGCGCATGGGCGAGATCCACCGGGAACTGCTGGAACTGCAGGCAGAATCCAACGAACTGATGCAGACTATCTCCAAGAATATGAAGGAGATGGGACTATGAGTTGGCAAGAGATTATCATTGCAGATTTGGGTGAGATAATAACCGGTAAGACACCGCCTACGTCAACAAAAGAGAATTATGGAGGAAATATTCCTTTTATTACACCTTCAGACATGGTGGGAAACCGTACTGTTTATGAAACAGAACGCTATATCTCTGAGCAGGGTAAAAAGACGGTGAAGAATTGTATGTTACCTCCTTGCTCGGTATGTGTTTCGTGTATTGGCTCTGATATGGGTAAAGCGGTAATAACATCCAAAGAGAGTATTTCAAATCAACAAATCAACTCGATTATTTGCAATGAGGGATATGACCATCGCTTTGTATATTATTTGATGCTTACATTGCGTGACACCATCCGTAGCCTCGGAAAAAATGCTACGGCTGTTCCAATTTTAAATAAGAGCAAATTTTCCAATATCTCCATTATGGTTCCTCATCTTGATACACAAAACAGAATTGCAAATATTCTTTCTATATATGATGACTTGATTGAAAACAACCAAAAGCAGATCAAGCTGTTGGAGGAAGCGGCGCAGCGACTGTATAAAGAGTGGTTTATGGATCTGCGTTTCCCCGGCCACGAAACCACCCCCATCGCTGATGGTGTCCCAGAGGGATGGCAGCGCAAGACAGTGGCAGAGTGCCTTTCCTTTCACGGTAATGGCGGCTGGGGAAAGGAAACACCTATGGGAAAAAATGAACACCCCGGTAAAGTGATTCGTGGAACAGATATCGAAGACATAAAAGCGGGTCGCTTCAATGATGTGCCTTTGCGGTATCATACCGATAATGACATCAAGAAGAGGACTCTGAAAAACTATGATTTGGTATTTGAATTGTCGAATGGCAATATCAACAATATCGGTCGTTGTCTGC
>SVLG01000040.1 GCA_015068055.1 Oscillospiraceae bacterium
AACTCTTTCTTTTTGGCGGAGATGGAGAGATTCGAACTCTCGAACACCTTTTGGGTGTTACACGATTTCCAATCGTGCGCGCTCGACCAACTACGCGACATCTCCATAGTTTGGGCGGGTGTTTTCTATATTCAGCCTGATTATTATAACCAAGCACCCGCCCAATGTCAAGGGGGAATTATTCTTTTTTTCGCTTTTATCCGCGTGCGGCACGGAAGGCCCGGACGATCTCGTCGGCAGTGCCGGCGGTCTCCAGCACCACCGCGTCACCCACGTTGAGGATCACAGGCAGCTCGCCGTCGGCGATGGAGCAGTCGTACCAGACGCCGTCGTCCAGCAGGAGGTAGTAGTGGGTCCAGCCGTTGACCACGGCGGAGCGGATCTCCGCGATGGTACCCTTCACGGTGACATAGTCGGGAACGGTAGAGGGCATTTCGGGCTGGGTTTCCACCAGCTTGTTCTTTTCAAGCTGTGCCACATAGGCCTCCTCCGTCTCGGTGAGGCTCTGGGCGGTGGCCACGATCTGGTACTGCTGGACGTTGACCATGGCGTACATCTTCACCAGCTGGCTGGCATCCTTCATGGCCATGAAGTAGGTGGGCTGGCCTTCAATGTTGAGGAGCAGGGGGAAGGTGGCGGTGTACTTGAACTGCTGTACCGCGCCCTGAGCGCTGCCCATGGCGGAATACTCGGTGGCGCCGGGAATGGCGTAGTAGCGGGCCTCCTTGGTGCGCTGGTTCACGAGGATGAAGCCGATGTTGCTCTCGTCGCCGCCCACGCTGGTGATGCCGGTATAGACCCACACGTCGTCGTCCTGGGCGATGTAGTTATAGCCCTGGGTGGTGACGGTGCAGCCGGTCTGGGCGAAGAGGGAGTTGATGAAGCCGTTTTTGTACATGCCGTGGTAGTTATACTGCTGCATGATGATGCCGGCGGTGAAGGCACGGTCCACCCACGTGGGGATGTCCTTGGCCTCATAATAGCTGCTCTCACCGGTGGTGGCATCCAGCAGCACTGCGCCGATGACGTCCTCGCCGCCGAAGAGGCCGATGCGCTTGGTGATGACACTGGCCACCCACCAGGGCTTGCCCTCTTCGTCGATCTCAAAGTTGATGTCGTCAAACATCAGCGTGGGATACTGGAAGCGCAGGGCGCGCAGGGGGTAGCGGAAGAAATACTCGCTGGGGGAGTAGCGGATGCCGTCGCTCAGGCGCTGTACGGTGACCTCCTGGGTGACCATGTCCACGATCATATAGGCGGGGATGCCTTTGGAGGTGTTCTTCAGCCACTTGAAGATATCGCCGTAGTTCAGGAAGGTGACGCGTACGGGGCGATCCTGATAGTTGATCTGATAAGACTCGCTGTGGACCTCAAACTGGCTGACAAGGTCGCTGAGCTCGCCCAGCTTGCGGTTGGCCAGGGTGTTGGCGGAGTCCTCGTCCAGCATGGGGATCTGGTCGAAGGATATCTCGTCAATGTCCTCGGTGAAGCTGCTTTCCACGGGCTGCAGCAGCTCACTGTAGGAGCGGGCCCGGAGGATGGGGGCGGAGATGATGCTGCCCACGATGAAGAGCAGCACCAGACCGCCGCAGATAACGGCGGGCACGGCACAGCAATCCTTCAGGGTGCGGAAAAGGTCTCTGGGTGTGTGCAGGCTTTCCTGCGCCTGGGCAAGGCCCAGCTTGCGCACAATGGCAATGACGCAGTAGAGGGCCGCACAGATCAGGAAGAAACCGTAGAACTCGGGGTTCTTCAGGTTGATGGCGGGCAGCTTGATATAGTAATAGACCAGTGCAAAAAGCAGGGTGTAGAGGATGTTGGTGGCCAGAATGAAGCCGCGGCTTCTGGGCTTGCGCTCCTTTTTGGGTCTGGAGCCGTCTGCGTTGTGGATACGGATGATCATTCTTCTTTCTCTCCTTTCTGCCGGATGGCAATGCGGATGGGGGTGCCCTCCAGACCGAAGACACCGCGGATCTGGTTTTCAATGTAGCGCTGATAGGAGAAGTGGAAAAGCTCCCGGTCGTTGCAGAAGATGACGAAGTGGGGCGGGCAGATGCCGGTCTGGGTCATGTAGTAGATCTTCAGGCGCTTGCCCTTGTCGGAGGGGGGCTGGGTGTGAGCCTGGGCATCGGCCAGAACGTTGTTGAGAAGGCCAGTGGTGATGCGGCGGCAGCTCTGCTCGTAGACCTTGTTTACCAGCTCGAAGATCTTCTGGTGACGCTGGCCGGTGAGGGCGGAGATAAAGAGGACGGGGGCATAGGGCATGAAGGAGAGATCCCGGTAGACGTCCTTTTTCATGCGCTCCATGGTGTTTGTCTCTTTCTCAATGAGGTCCCACTTGTTCACAACCACGATGCTGGCCTTGCCTGCCTCGTGGGCGAGACCCGCGATCTTGGTGTCCTGCTCGGTGACACCCTCCCGGGCGTCCACCATGATGATGCAGACATCCGCGCGCTCAATAGCCATCTGGGCGCGCATGACGGAGAACTTTTCAATGCGGTCGTCCACCTTGGACTTGCGGCGGATGCCGGCGGTGTCCACGAAGACGTACTTGCCAAACTCGTTATCCACCTTGGTGTCCACGCTGTCGCGGGTGGTGCCGGGCATATCGGCCACGATGACGCGCTTTTCACCCAGGATGAGGTTGATAAGGGAGGACTTGCCCACGTTGGGTTTGCCGATGACGGCCACGCGGATGCGCTCCTCGTCCTCGTCATGGGCATCTTCCGGGGGGAAGTGTTCAAAGCAGGCATCCAGCAGCTCGTCGGTGCCGTGGCCGTGGACGGCGGAGAGGGCGATGGGATCACCCAGACCCAGGGAGTAGAACTCGTAAATGTCGGGGTTTACGTGGCCGGTGGAGTCCATCTTGTTGACGCAGAGGACCACGGGCTTGCCGGAGCGCTGCAGCATGGTGGCCACTTCTTCGTCGGCGGCGGTGACGCCGGTGCCGATCTCGGTGACCAGGACGATGACGTCGGCGGCGTTGATGGCCAGCATGGCCTGCTCACGCATGAACAGGAGGATTTCGTTGTCGGTGCGCGGCTCGATGCCGCCGGTGTCCACAATGTCGAAGACGCGGCCCCGCCACTCGCACTCGGCATAGAGCCGGTCGCGGGTGACGCCGGGGGTGTCCTCCACGATGGAGAGCTTCTTACCGCAGAGGCGGTTGAAGAGCAGGGACTTGCCCACGTTGGGGCGGCCCACAATGGCTACCAGAGGTTTTGCCATATTATTCACACATCCTTCCCAGCATAGCATTCAGGAGGGCTTCGCCATCGTTTTCCACGGGGAAAACGGGGACGCCCAGCGTTTCGGAGAGTTCTTCCAGCGTCATGTCGTCCAGGAATACGCCCTCTCCGTGGCGCAGCATCACCGCGGGGATCAGCAGGAACTGGCCCAGCTCCTCACCGCGGAGGTTTTTCACGATGTCCTGTGCGGTGGTAAGACCCGCCACGTCCACCGTGTGGCCGAAGAAGTCGTTTCGAATGGCAAAGACGCGGGCTTTGGCCCCGGCCTTTGCACAGAGTTTTTCCATAAAGGGGGCGGCGGATACGCCGGTGGCGATGGAAAAGGGCTTTTCGGGCCGCGCCTCGTTGCTTTCCAGCGCGTAATCGAATTCTTCCATCAAAAGCCGCAGGAGACCCACGCCGTTTTCCAGCTGGGGATAGCCCTCGTACTCCTTTTCTGCGGGGATGGGGAGCTCCGCCCGGAGATAGAGCTCGTCGGAGCAGGCGAAAATGCGGCAGTCGTACTTTTCAAGGCACTGCTGGGCAAAGGCCTCCACCTGACGGATGGTGGCCAGAGCGCCGGCCTTATCGAAGGGCTTCAGTTCGGTAAGACCATCCCGGTGGGCAGTGAGACCCACGGGGACGATGGAGACGCTGCCTACGTTGGGGTAGAGGGAGGCGAGATCCTCCATGCTCCGCTGCAGCTCCTCGCCGTCGTTCCAGCCGGGACAGAGGACAATCTGGCAGTCCATGAAGATGCCGACACCGGCGAAGCGGCGGAGGATGTCCATGATCTCCGCGCCCCGCTTGTTCTGCAGCATCTTTGCCCGGAGTTCGCCGTTGGTGGCGTGGACGGAGATATTCAGGGGGCTTACCCTGAGTTCGCAGATACGGTCCAGCTCTCTCTGAGAGAGGTTGGTGGCAGTGATGTAGTTGCCGGTGAGGAAGGAGAGCCGGGCGTCGTCATCCTTGAAATAGAGGGTGGAGCGCATACCCTTGGGCAGCTGGTCCACAAAGCAGAAGACGCAGCGGTTGGCGCAGCCCGTGGGCTTGTCCATGAGATAGGTCTCAAAGTTGAGACCAAGATCCTCGCCTTCGTCCTTTTTCACCCGGATGGTACCGGCGTTTTTGAATTCCAGCGTCAGTTTGCGCTCGTAGCTCCAGAACTTGTAGTCCAGCACGTCCCGGATCTCATGGCCGTTGATGCGCAAAAGCTCATCGCCCGCCTCCACCTTGCCGCGGAGCGGGCAGTCATCGTCCAGAAAGCGGACGGTATTGTAGGGCATGATTCACCCTCCTTTCGGGTAAAAAAATACGAAAAAGAGGCAGCGTCAGACGCCGCCTCTTTTTCGAGCCAGTTATGCGTTCTCCTCGCCCATGACCTTGCGGCCCTTATAAAAACCACAGGCCTTGCAGGCACGGTGAGGCAGCAGGAAAGCGCCGCAGTTGGGGCACTTAACCAGACTGGGAACGGTGAGCTTCCAGTTGCTTCCGCGTCTCTTATCACGTCTCTGACGGCTAACTTTTCCCTTGGGGACTGCCATGGTGACACCTCCTAGTTCGTTCGGCTGTTTTTTAGCAGCGCAATTATTCTTTATCGTCCAACAGCTGTTCCAAAACAGCCAGTCTTGGATCCTTTTCTTTGGTGCAGGAGCAGCTTCCTTCATTCAGGTCGGCGCCGCAGCGGCTGCAAAGACCCTTGCAGTCTTCTTTGCAGAGATAGCGGCTGTCCATGTCCAGAATGAAGTTTGTCTCCAGCAGCTCGTCGATGTCGAGCTTATCGTCTTCCAGCAGGAAGTAATCGGGATTCTCTTCGTCCTCCAGCTCGTCAGCCAGAGTGACATCCAGCTCCGTTACCTTGTGGAGGGGAAACTCTCTGGCGCAGCGGTCGCAGATGCAGGTCATATCCGCCCGGATCTCACCGCGCAGGGAGATATAGCCCGCCTCGTTGCGGATGATACCCTCGCCCACGGGGGCGGCGGCATAGGCTGCTACGGCGGGATCGTCCAGCCGCTCGGTATCCAGTTCCCGGCGGAAAGAGAGAGCCTTTCCCGGGGTTATCAGCAGTTCATGGAGATCGATGCGCATAGAAACACCTCAACAAGCCTTGCTATTATAAAGGAAAGGACTGCTCTTGTCAACAGAAAAATGCTTTGAAAACTAAGGTTTTCTCCAGTATTCGCTCTGCATTCATTTTATGACAGCGTCGGAGAAAAAGCAACGCTTTTTTCACGCACGGCCCGGGCTGTGCTCTTGCGGACGGGGGTGGAAACTGTTATACTGAAAGTTAGTGTATTTATAAGGTGGTTAAAGAAAATGGCGAAACTTGAATCCCGGAAGATGGGTGAGCAGCCTGTTGCAAAGCTCCTCATCACCATGGCCCTGCCCGTGATGTTTTCCATGCTGACGCAGGCTTTTTATAACGTGGTGGACAGCATCTATGTTTCCCGGGTGTCCGAGGACTGTCTTGCGGCACTGTCCATTGCCTTCCCGGTGCAGAATATGCTCATCGGCCTTGCCACCGGTACGGCGGTGGGCGTGGGTACGCTCATTTCCCGGGCCCTGGGCGCCGGGGACAACCGGCGTGCGGACAAGGTGGCGGGCGTGTCCATCTTCCTGATGTTTTGCTGCTGGGCGCTGCTGGCGACATTTGGCATCTTCTTTGCTGAGAGCTTCTTTAATGCCCAGACGGATATGGAAAGCATACGGCAGAGCGGTACGGTGTACCTGCGTATTGTCTGCATCGGCTCCATCTTCGCCTATGGAGAGATCGGCTTCAACCGTATGCTTCAGGCTACCAGTCTCACCAGACTGTCCATGTGGGGCCAGCTGGTGGGGGCACTGACCAACATCCTCCTTGACCCCTTCTTTATTTTCGGATGGTGCGGGCTCCCGGCCATGGGCACCGCCGGTGCGGCCCTCGCCACCGTGATCGGTCAGGCGACCGGTGCAGCCGTTGCCATTACGCTGAATCTCCGCAAAAACAAGGAGCTGACGTTCCGACTGAAGGATATCCGGCCCGACTGGAAGATCATCGGCCGCATTTATCGCATCGGCGCGCCCTCCATTCTCATGATCGCCGTGGGCAGCGTGATGAATTTCACCATGAACCGCATTCTCATGGGCTTTACTTCCACGGCGGTGGCGGTATTCGGCACCTACGGCAAGCTCCAGAGCTTTGCCTTTATGCCGGTTTTCGGGCTGAACAATGCCATGGTGCCCATCATCGGCTATAACTACGGCGCCGGGAAGAAAGAACGCATCTATCAGGTGCTGCGCTGGGCGGTGACCTACGCCGCGATCATCATGTTTACGATTTTGCTTATCTTCCAAACCATCCCCCACCTTCTGCTGGCGGCGTTTGATGCCTCGGAAACCATGTTGTCCATCGGCATCCCGGCCCTGCGGCGCATCAGCCTCTGCTTCGTTTTTGCGGGCTTTTGCGTGGTGGCGGGCAGCGCCTGCCAGGCGCTGGACAAGAGTTTTGCTTCCCTGCTGGTGTCCATTCTCCGTCAGGTGGTGGTGTTGCTGCCGGCGGCGTGGCTGCTGGCCCAAAGCGGCGATGTAAACATGGTCTGGTGGGCCTTCCCCATTGCGGAGATTATGAGCCTTCTGGCCAGTGCCGCTTTCCTTTGGAATGCCATCCGGCACATGGAAAAGAGTCTGGCGGTGAAAACGGCATGAAGGAATTCATCATCGGCCGAAACGACGCCGGGCAGCGGCTGGACCGCTTCGCCAAAAAGGCGGCCCCGGGGCTGCCCGACTCACTGCTGCAGAAATACCTGCGGCGCAAGGACATCAAGATCAACGGCAAACCCGGCAAGGGGGATGCGAGATTGGAGGAAGGCGACACCGTCCGACTCTATATTCCCGATGAGTTCTTTGAAACGAAGGGGGGCAGCCGGGACGACTGGCGCAAAGTCAGTGCCCCAAAGCTCTCCATCGCGTATGAGGATGAAAACATCCTCATCGTGGATAAAAAGCCCGGCGTTCTCTGCCATGCCAGCGAGGGCTGGAGTGCCTCCACGCTGATCGCCCAGATTCAGGCTTACCTCCATGCAAAGGGGGAGTGGGATCCCCGGGCAGAAAACAGCTTTGCCCCCGCTCTCTGCAACCGCATTGACCGCAATACCGGCGGTCTGGTGATTGCGGCGAAAAACGCCGAGGCCCTGCGGATTATGGATGAGAAGATCAAAGAGCGGGAGATGGAAAAACGCTACCTCTGCGTGGTGCTGGGAAAACCGAAAAAGAGCGAGGGCCGGCTGGAGGGCTGGCTTTTCAAGGATGCAAAAAAGAATCAGGTCTATGTCTACGACAGCCCACGCACCGGCGCGCTCTGGGCCGCCACGGAGTATAAGGTACTGAAAAGCAGGGGTGAACTCTCTCTGGTGGAATGCCGTCTCATTACCGGCCGCACCCATCAGATCCGCGCTCAGATGGCCCATCTGGGCCATCCCCTGTTGGGTGACGGCAAGTACGGTGTGGAGAAGGTAAACCGTCGTTTCGGCGAAAAAATGCAGCTTTTGTACTCTTATTCCCTGCGCTTTACCTTTACGGGGGAGTCGGGGAGCCTTGCCTATCTGGACGGGAAGCTGGTCACGGCACCCCAGCCGCCCGCCTTTGTCGAAAAATACTTCGGCGACGCGAAATAGATTGACTTTGCTCTGGTAAATAGCTATAGTTAAAAATGTATAACCATATAGAAAAGAGGGGGAGGATAATGGCCAAAGAACTGATTCGCCTGGTGAACTGCACCATGGAATTTGACGGGGAGACCGTACTGGACTCCATCAACCTCTACTTCAACGACAAGGAGTTTCTTACTCTGCTGGGTCCCTCCGGCTGTGGTAAGTCCACGACGCTGCGTATCATCGGCGGCTTCCTGAAGCCCACCCGCGGCGATGTCCTTTTCGATGGAGAGCGAATCAACGACATACCGCCTTATAAACGGCAGGTGAACACCGTGTTTCAGCGGTACGCCCTGTTCCCGCATCTGGACGTGTATGAGAACGTAGCCTTCGGTCTGCGCAACCAGAAGCTGCCGGAGGATGAAATTGATGCGAGAGTGACGGAGATGCTGGAAGTAGTGTCTCTCAAGGGCTTTGAAAACCGTAAAGTCACCTCTCTCTCCGGCGGTCAGCAGCAGCGTGTGGCCATCGCCAGAGCCCTGGTGAACCGACCCCGCGTCCTTTTGCTGGACGAACCGCTGGGCGCGCTGGACCTGCGCCTTCGCAAGGACATGCAGCAGGAACTCAAGCGCATCCAGCAGCAGATGGAGATCACCTTTATCTATGTCACCCACGATCAGGAGGAGGCTCTGGCCATGTCCGACACCGTGGTGGTCATGAACGAGGGCGTTATCCAGCAGATCGGTACCCCGGAGGATATCTATAACGAGCCCAAGAACGCCTTTGTGGCGGACTTCATCGGCGAGAGCAACATCCTCGACGGCATCATGCGTGAGGACTACGTGGTGGAGACCTTTGGGCGGCGCTTCAAGTGCCTGGACGCGGGCTTCGGCAAGGACGAGCCCGTGGATGTTGTCGTGCGCCCCGAGGACATCGACATCGTCCCCGTCAGCGAGGGCATGCTCACCGGCACGGTGACTTCCATCACCTTCAAGGGCATGCAGTACGACGTGATCGTGGACTTCAAGGGCTTCAAGTGGCTCATTCAGACCACCGACAGCCCCAGAGAAGGTGAGCGCATCGGCATCAAGATCGATCCCGATGGCTTCCATATCATGAAAAAGAGCAAGTATTCCGGCCTCTACGGCGACTACAGCTCCTTCAGTGAGGAGTATGAGGAGCTGTCCGACGCAGAATACGATCCGGACGGCGAAGAAGAGGAGGAGACTCCTGCGGAGGGTCAGGATGAAGACTAAGAGCCTTGCTGCGCCCTACCTGGTCTGGATGGCGCTCTTTACCCTTGTCCCCCTGGGTATCGTCTGCTACTTTGCCTTTACCGACTCCATCACCGGCGGTTTTACGCTGGAGAACATCACGCATATGGGCAGCTACCTCCCCATCTTCCTCAAGAGTGTGTGGCTGGCCATGCTTTCCGCGCTTATTTGTCTGCTGATCGGCTACCCTGTGGCCTACTTTATCGCCGGTACCAATCCCGGCACCCAGCGCACCCTCTATATGCTGGTGATGCTGCCCATGTGCATGAGCTTCCTGCTGCGTACCCTTGCGTGGGTGGCCCTGCTGGAGGACACCGGCATCATCAACAGCTTTATCTCCGCTCTGGGACTTAAGACCCTGCCGCTGATCCGCTCCGACGGTGCGGTGGTTCTCGGCATGGTGTATAACTATCTGCCCTATATGATCATGCCCCTCTACACGGTGCTGATCAAGCTGGACAAGCGCCTCGTGGAGGCGGCGGAAGATCTGGGCTGCCCCCCGGCACAGGTCTTTACCAGAGTAACGCTGCCCCTCTCGGTGCCGGGCATCATCTCCGGCCTTACCATGGTCTTTGTGCCTGCGGTGTCCACCTTCTACATTTCCCAGAAGCTGGGCTCCTCCGGTACCACCCTCATCGGCGACGTCATCGAAAGCCAGTTCAAGGCTGCCTACAACCCCAATCTGGGCGCAGCCATCTCCCTGGGGCTCATGGTGCTGGTGCTGGCCTGTGTCGCGGTGATGAACCGCTTCAGTGACGGGGAGGAGGTGGTCACGCTGTGAAACGCTTCAACAAGGTCTTTACGCTTCTGGTGTTTGCCTTCCTCTATATCCCCATGATCGTCCTCTGCGTGGCCAGCTTCAATGCCGGCAAGGACATCGCCACCTGGGAAGGCTTCACCTTCGCTCAGTACGGCGAGCTGTTCCGGGACGGTGTGCTGCTGCCCCTGCTGGCAAACTCCCTCATCATCGCTGTGGTTTCCTCTCTGATTGCCACGGTGCTGGGCACCATGGCGGCTCTGGGCATCCGCGCCATGGGGGATAAGATGCGCCGCTTCACCATGAGCGTTACCAACATCCCCATGACCAACCCCGAGATCGTCACCGGCGTTTCTCTGGCCCTGCTCTTTGCCTTTGTGGGCCAGATGCTCAAGCTCAACAGTGTGCTGGGCTTTATGACGCTGCTGATTGCCCACATTACCTTCAATATGCCCTATGTCATCCTCTCCGTCATGCCCAAACTCAGCCAGATGGATCCCGATCTCCGGGATGCGGCCATGGATCTGGGCTGCACGCCCCGGCAGGCCTTCTTCAAGGTGCTGATCCATGAGATCATGCCGGGTATTATCTCCGGCGCACTGATGGCCTTCACCATGTCGTTGGATGACTTTGTGATCTCCTACTTTGTCTACGGCCCCAACTTTGTCACGCTGCCCGTGGAGATCTACAACTACACCAAAAAGCCCCTGCATCCCAAGATCTATGCCCTCTTCACCCTGCTCTTCCTGGTGATCCTTTTCGTGATGGTCATTATGAACGTGCTGCAGGGCCGGGATGAAAAGCTCCACCGGAAGGCCCGGGGCGTTTTCAGAAAGGGGGGGCTGGCATGAAAAAAGCCTTTACCCTGCTTTGTGCTCTCGTGCTGCTCTGCGTGCTGCTGCCCATGGAGGCCGAGGCCGCCAATGAGGTGGTCAACGTCTACAACTGGGGCCAGTATATTTCCGACGGCTCCGACGGCTACCCGGATCTCAACGCCGCCTTTGAGGAGGCCACCGGCATCAAAGTCAATTACATGACCTTCGACTCCAACGAGAGTATGTACACCAAGCTCAAGACCGGCGGCTCCTCCTACGATGTCATCATCCCCTCAGACTATATGGTGGCCCGGCTGATTGACGAAGGGATGCTGCTGCCCCTGGACTTCGAAAACATCCCCAACTACCAGTACATCGACGAAGCCTACCGCAACACCTCCTATGACCCGGAGAACCTCTACAGCGTGCCCTATACCTGGGGTACGGTGGGTGTGATCTGGAACAGCGACTATGTGGACGAGGCCGACATCGGCAGCTGGGATCTCCTCTGGAACGAGAAGTATGCCGGCAAGATCCTTATGTTCGATAACCCCCGCGATGCCTTCGCCGTGGCTGAGCTGCTGCTGGGCTATTCCCTGAACACCACCGATGAGGAGGAACTGCGCGCCGCCTCCTACAAGCTCATAGAGCAGAAGCCTCTGGTGCAGAGCTATGTCATGGATCAGATCTACGACAAGATGGAACGCGGCGAGGCCTGGATCGCTCCCTACTACGCCGGTGACTATCTCATGATGGCCGAGGATCATCCGGAGCTGCAGTTCTTCTTCCCGGAGGAGGGCTACAACCTCTTTATCGACGCCATGTGCATCCCCACTTGCGCCGAGAACAAGGAGGCCGCCGAGGCCTATATTAACTTCCTCTGCGATCCCCGGAACTGCGGCCCCAATCTGGAGTATCTGGCCTATTCCAGCCCGGAGACAGCCTCCAAGGAGTATATGGATCCCTCCGTCACCGAGAGCGAAGTGGCCTATCCCGATGCCGAGACGCTCAGCCACGGCGAGAGCTTCTACTATCTGGATGCCGAGACCACCCAGCTGATGGACTCCCTTTGGCTGGGCGTGAAGACAGACGGTGAGGTGGACTATGTTCCCATCATCGGTATCTCGGTGGTGTTTCTGTGCGTGGGCAGCTTCCTGACGGCCCGGGCCGTGCGCGTTAAGCGCCGTAAGGCCAACCGCTGCAAGAAGTGGAAAGAACAGATATAAAAAAATCACTCCCCTTGGGGGAGTGATTTTTTTATTCACAGAGCGCTCTGCAGGAATGTCTCGATGCCTCTTTCCACCTCACAGAGGGAGGAAACGGAGACAAATTCGTCGGTGCCGTGGCACTGGCCGCCGGCGGGACCGTAGATGAGACAGGGGGCCTTCAGCCGCACTGCCAGATAGTTGAAGTCACCGATGCTGTCAAAGGGCAGGAGCTTCGGGGCCTTGCCGCTGGCTGCCTGTACCGCCTCCGCGAGCCGGTGGATCCATTCGTTGTCCGGTTCCACCGCATAAGGGGGGTAGCCCCGGGAGGTTTCGGTGGGATAGGGGCGCAGAGCGATGCTGTAGGGGCAGGAAACGCCGCCCTTTTTCATAAAGTGCTCTGCCTCCGCGGTGATTTCCTCGAGAGTTTCCAGCTCGTTGAGGTGGCGGGTCCAGGTGACTTTGGCCCGGTCGGGCACAGAGCAGGCTCCGCCGTCCGCCTCAATCTTCAGCACGCAGAAGGCACCCCTGCCCAGCAGACCTTCGCGGGTGGGCTGCTCGATGGCGGCGAGGAACCGGCCCGCTTCCACAGCGGCGTTGATGCCCCGCTCCGGCTGGGAGGCATGGGCGCTTTTGCCAAAGAATTCCGCGGTCATCACGTAATTGCCCTTGGCTCCGGTGCAGATGACGGGGACATCGTCTACGCGGCAGAAGGCGGCGCTGGGCTCCGTGGAGAGGATGAAATCCACCTTCTCCGGCAGGAGGCCGCTGCTCAGCAGGGCGTCGCAGCCGAGACCCCAGGGACCCTCCTCGTCGCAGACCAGTGTGAGGATGAGCCGGCCCCGGAAGGCGCGGCGCTGCCTTGCCAGATTGGCGAAGGCGAGCATCAGCGCGGCGCAGCCGGCCTTCATATCGGCGCTGCCAAGGCCATAGAGGCGGTCACCCTCGATGTCGGCGCCGAAGGGGTCCTTCGTCCAACCCTCGCAAAGGGGAACGCTGTCCAGATGGCCGTTGAGAAGGATGGTGGGGCCGCCGGGGAGCCCCTCCAGCGTGCAGATGAGGTTGGAGCCGCTGTAATGGGTGATTTTATCCTCGGTGAAGCGATGGCGCTGTACGGCAAGGCCGTGTTCCTTCAGCCAGCCTTCGCAGAAATCCAGCAGGGCTTCCTCCTGATAATAGGGGCTGGCGATGCGGATCATGCTTTGGGTCAGTTCGATGAGTTCCCGATTTTCCATTATCCTGCCTCCTTAGTTGGCTTTTTCCAGACGGGTGTCCCGCAGCAGCAGGGAAACGATCACAACGATCCCCATGAGACAGACGGCCATTATGCCGTAGGCCTGTACGAAAAGATTGCCGTGGCGCTGAACGTAGTATTCCATGTAACCGCCGCCGCCCAGACAGAGGAGCAGCAGCGTCCAGAGGACGAAATGACGGCGCATCAGCCCGCTTTTTTTCACGCTGCGCATACTCAGCAGCACCGCGGTAAATACCAGCGCCGCCGTGCAGCAGATCTGCGGCAGACTCACAAAGCCGTTGGAACGGAGAAAGAGTCCGTCGTAACGCATGCTGTCCAAAAGCACGTGGCTTGCTCCGTAGAGGGCCAGAAAGAGCAGAAAGACATCCCCGTCCCGTCGGCTGCCGCGCCGCAGAGTGATGAGGAAAAAGAGCAGCAGAACCACAAAGATGGCGAAAGCAACGATGCTCTCCCAGAAAAAGGTGGCGATACGCCACTCGATTTCCCCGGAAGCGGTGGCGGTGGCCACGGTGAAGGGCAGCCGGTGGAGCGCCGGGGCGGCCAGAACAAATTTACCCCGATTCATGGTGGAAAAGAAGCAGGAAAGTCGGCCCGCAGCCATGCCCAGAGCGGCGGCGGGGCCAAGACAGTCCAGCACAGAAGCAAAATCCTCATAGGCCCGCAGAACCCGCAGCAGCAGCGCTGCCAGTAGCGTGCCGGCAAAAACGCCCACGGGAGCAAAACCGCCGCTGCCGAGATCCGTCATGGCCGCGGCCAGGGACGTATAGGAGCCGGTGTTGCAGTACCAGTGAATGAGCCGGCTGAGAGGCAGAGAGAGGAGTATGCTCAGCACGGCGAGCCAGGCCATGGGAGCCAGCGGCTTTTCCTGCCGGGCGCGCAGGGCCAGCGCCATCAGAATGGCGCTGAGAGCAGCCAGAGCGATGAGGATACCGCTCCAGCTGTAAACGGTGCTTTTGCCGATGATAGCAATGGACTGCATGGATTATTCCTCCTGCGGCTGCTCACTGGGTCTTGGATGAGGCCAGTCGGGGTGCAATACGTCCCATACCCAGTAGTACCGTTCGTGTACGCGCCAACCCATCTCTGTGGCGCTGTTGTAGTTGTCGCGGGCTATCTGGCAATCCGGTTTGCGTTCGGCAAAGGCTTCTACTTCTTCGTCGGAAAGAGGGGAGGTGCTGATGAGCCAGAGGCGTTCCAGAGCGGAACATTCATAAAATGGGGAAAGATCTGTCACCTGCGTGTGGGAAATGTTGAGGTCTTTCATGTTCTGGAGCTTGGCCAGAGGGGAGAAGTCCTGAATGGGGTTCATGAAAAGCTCCACAAAGACAAGATCCTCCAGCTCACCCACGGGAGTGACATCTGTAACATTGCACATGGCTGCGATCAGGATCTGCAGTTTGGGGACATGGCGCAGGAAGCTGAGGTCGTTGATCCGGTAGCCGCCGTGGCCCACGTCCAGAGCGATGATATCGGGGAAGTAGCGCAGCTGCTGATCCAGATACTCAGAGGAGATCATACTCGTGTTCACGTTCCAGTAGTTGCGCAGAAAGTAATTGGTGTCGGTACGCATGGGGCTGTAGCCAATGTTGGACATCCAGACGATGCGCACATCGGGCCAGCGGAGGTAGAATTCATACATCGTCTCATCGTCGATGCCGCAATAGCACATATCCACCTGCTTCATGTTGTAGAGCAGGGGCAGGACGCTTTCCACCGGGGAGACATCCTCCATGCGGATCTCGTCAAAAGAGACAAATTCGTCCATGGAACTGACGGGCACGCCCAGAATTTCAAACTCCCAGCCAAAAACCGTATCGGGAAAGCCGTCGTGCAGGGCGAACATCTCCTCCTCCGTCAGCTCCCAGCCCCGGAGATCCACAAATTCCAGAGCGTTAAACCGCTCCAGCGCGGCGGTGAGTTCGACGACGCTGCCGCTTTCCTTCCGGAGATCCAGCTCGGCGGTATCCGGAGCATAGCTGCGGCCGAAAAGCTCCACGGGTGCCGGTGTGGGTGCCGGCGTGGGCTCCGGCGTAGGTTCGGGTGTTGCTGTGGGCAGCGGTGTGGGGGCTGGGGCAGCTTCCCCGCAGCCGGCGGCCAAAAGGGCGAATACGAGAAAAATGCAGCAAAAAACCAACAACGCTTTGCGCATGGTGCTTATCTCCTTGAATAACAGTTAGTCGGGCAAGGACGAGGCGAAATAGATGATGTCGCTGAGGGGACGCTGGGAGTTGAACTGGCTGGGGTTGAGCTGCTGGTTGTTCAGCACGATGGTGGCGGACTGGCCGCCGTCCATGGCATAGACGTGGGTGCAGCCCTTCCCGATCATGATATCGGCGGCTTCCTCCACGGTGCAGCCCAGATAAACGGTCATCATCAGGTAGTGCAGATCGTCCATCTGCGCCAGCGCGGCCCGGGCATATACCTCGCTGCTCTGGCCCATCCAGTAGTACTGAGGCGTGACGTTGACGCCGTTTTCCACCATCACCGGGCCGAAGGAGGTGCTGAACAGCACGTCGTTTTCCCGGCAGTAGGCTTCGATTTCCTCCCGGCTGCCGAGTTCCCCGGCCTTTACAAAGAGCATATTGCCCTTGGTGTCGAAGAAACAGGTGTCCACCTTGCTGCCGTCGTCCATGTATACTTCGCGCTGATAGACATGGATGCCGGTGTTCTGGAAGACGTAGTAGTCGCCGTCCAGGGCGGCCACGGCGTTGCATTCTTTGGCAAGTTCTGTGGGATAGAGACGGATGGGAGAACCGTAGCTGTCACCGGCGATCTTCCGGCGAAGCTGCGAGGCATCGGCGATCTTCACTTCCGAGAAGGTGCAGGTGTAGATGCCGTGCGTTTCCAGCCAGACAACGGCCAGTATGCTGTCATCCCGATAATAGTGGATGCTGCTGCCGGGAGCCAGCTCCGTTTCGGCGTTCAGGACAAGCTCCTGCCCGGCCAGCAGTTCCTCTGCGGCCTCCAGTACGGGGCGGAACTCCTCAAAGGTGGCGGCTTCGCCGTAGCCCGCGGGGTCGGGAGCGGGGGCGACGGTGCTGCTTTCCGGAATGCGGTAGACTTTTTTTATGTAGGTCAGATCGGAGAGGGCCTCGTGCTTTGCGTTGGTCATGTGCTGGGAAAGGAGTGAGCCGGGAGAGGAAAGCTTGTCCCGGCCACCCTCGCCGGAGGGAAGACATATCCGGCCTGCGATGAGAATCAGGAGAACGGCGGCAAGCCCCAGCGCCGGCAGGAGGAACTTTTCCCGGCGGAAAAGGCAGACGGTGAGCAGAATCAGGAGGACGGCGGCTGCCAGCGGCAGGAGGAGGGTGCGCGGCAGTTCCTTTTCATCGTGAGAGAGCATCTCCTCCCAGTGCCGGTCGGCGGCATCTTCCTGCCGGCGCTTTTCCGCTTCCGCTTCCAGCCTTGCGGCTTCTTCGGCGAGACGTTCTGCCTCGGCGGCCGCGGCGGCCTCTGCTTCCAGCCGCACTTTGCGCTGGTACTCGGCGTAGCCGCACATCAGCTCACAGTAACGCTCCATGATGGTGCGCTGGTCGAGGGCCCGGCGGGTAAGCACGACCAGAGCGATGGGATCCTCCGTATAGACGATGCCGGCGACATGGAAGAGCTGTCCCTCTTCACTGTTGTTTCCGTATTTCTGGGCAATGTCATAGGGAACGTCGGCGTATTCCAGAAAAAGTCCCGGTGCGGAGGGGAGCAGAGCGTCTACAACGCCGGGGAAACGCTCAGACTCTTTGGCCAGCAGCGCCGTACACCGGGCCATCTGCCGGGCGGTAAAGGCATTGTTGCGGGAGGTGAAATCTGCGTCTTCGGGGTCTTCGTCCATGTAGGAGGCCACAAGACTCCGGAACGTGGGCCAGCCGCCCAGAAGGTTGACCATATAAAGGGAAAAGGGGTTGTTGGAATAGGTGAGACTCTCCGTCTGCACAAAGCTGTACGGGGCGCCGAGAATCAGATCATCCCAGGAGGCGTTGCCCTGTCGTATTCGTTCGGCGTAGTACATATTCAGCGGCATTTTGTAGAGACTTGCCCCGGTAAAATAATCGTCGCCGTTAAAATAATGCTCCTCACCGGTAACGGTGTTTATGTATCCCAGTGCCGCGGTGCTTTCGTCGGCGTGGGACTCTTCCAGCACCATGGCGGCCAAAGAGTCCCAGTCGTGGGCGGCATAGAAAGCGTCGTCATAGGCTTCGTTTTGATCGGCTGCCAGAACCGGCAGACAGGGGCAGAGGAAAAGCAGGCAGAAAATAACGGAAAGACTCCGCAGAAAAACGTTTCTCATGCTGTCACCGCCTCTCAGACTCCGCCGCTCAGCGCCCGGATCAGGGCTTCGTCGGGTACAATCTTCCAGCTCCCGTCCTCGGCTGTCAGGGAGAGGAGAAGGAAGGTTGTGGTCATGTATTCTTCCCGGAGATCCAGACGGCCCTGCAGGGCGTCATCCCACGCCTGCATGACCACTTCGTCCCGGTAGCTTCCGTCTTCCTTATAAATATCGCTGCTGTGCGCCGCTTCTTCCACATACTCGGAAAGTCTGGCCAGAACGGCCTCTTTCAGGTCGGCGGTGAGGGCTGCGGCATCGGGCTGGTGCAGCAGAATTTCTGCCTGCGCCAGTCGGCCGCTGCGGCGCAGGGCGCCGGAAAGCTCCCAGTCGGTATTCTCCCGCAGTACACGGTAAAGAAGGGCGGCGTCGGTGTCGGTGGGAGCGTTTTCATCGGGCAGGGGCACGAGACAGCAGGCAGAGGCAGCTTCGTAGCTGCCGCGGCAGAGCTCGTCCATAAAAGCGGTGACGGTGTCCTCGGGGCTGCCGCTGACGCTCAAAATCAGGGGCTTGCCGCCGGCAAAAAGGCAAAAAAGCAGTGCCGTAACGGCAATAAAAAGAGAAGCGGCCCCCAAAAGGAAAGGAGCCAGTCGATTTGTTACTTTCTGCATGTTTTTTCTCCCGTAAAATCCGCGCGGGGCGGAGTCGGATCTGTGAATATACATTATAAAAATACAACGAATGGCCGGGGTTGTCAATAGCAAGGGAGACGTCCAAAACCGGCTTCGGCAGAGCGCACAACCTTGTAAAAATCTCAAAGAAATTTGCAAAGATGACTTGAAATTGTACGACAAAAGGAGTATCCTATACCCGTACGTAAACCCTAATTCTTTTTTTGGAGGATTGTAATCATGATCATTGGTTGCCCTACCGAGATTAAGCCCCAGGAAGGCCGTGTTGGTCTGACTCCTGCGAGCGCCTACACCCTTATCAAGGCCGGTCACACTGTTTACATGCAGGCCGGCGCTGGCAACAATTCCGGCTTCACCGACGAAGAGTACGTCGAGGCCGGTGCCAAGCTGCTCCCCACCGCCAAGGAAGTTTATGACATCGCTGAGATGATCATCAAGGTCAAGGAGCCCATCGAGGCCGAGTACGACCTCCTCCGTGAGGGCCAGACCCTCTTCACTTACCTGCACCTCGCTCCCGACCGTCCCCAGACCGAGGCTCTTCTCAAGAAGAAAATCACCGGTATCGCTTACGAGACCGTCCAGCTGGCCAACGGCGCTCTGCCCCTGCTGAGCTGCATGTCCGAGGTCGCCGGTCGTATGGCTACCCAGGTCGGTGCCCGTCTCCTCGAGGCTCCCTGCGGCGGCCGTGGCCTGCTGCTCTGGGGCGTTTCCGGCGTTAAGAAGGGCAACGTCGTCATCATCGGCGGCGGTGTCGTCGGCACCAACGCTGCCAAGATCGCTCTCGGCATGGGCGCCAATGTCACCATTCTCGACATGTCCGCTCAGCGTCTGGCTTACCTGGACGACGTCTTTGGTCCCCAGCTCCAGACCCTCATGTCCAACCCCTACAACATTGCTCAGTCCGTTAAGGATGCCGACATCGTCATCTCCTCTGTTCTGGTTCCCGGCGGCC
>SVLG01000041.1 GCA_015068055.1 Oscillospiraceae bacterium
TCAACCAGCCTAACCAAATTTGACTGAGTTTGTTATGGGTTAAATTAGGGGTTAAATAATGAGAGCGATGCCGAAAACCCTTGGTACACAAGGGTTTTCGGGTTTGCGAGAAGAAGTAGTACGGTCTCAAGGCCGCCCGTCGTGCTCCTCAGTTCAGCAAGCGCTGATCTATACGCAACACTTTCGAGAACGCCATCCATTGGATGGCGTTCTTTTTTGCGTTGGTTAAACCGGCACGGCGGGCGGCCTTTTGTCATCCCCGAGCGGTTCCGCCAAAGGCGGGAGCGAGTGGGGACATACAGTGCACGAAGTGACGCAAGTCACTTCGCTCGTCGTGCTCCTACAGCGCCGCTTCGCTTTGCATAAGTTCCGCCGGCCAATCGCGCGGCGCACAAGCTTGCGCTCTTGGGGCGTCACTTAAGTTCAGCAAGCGCTGATCTATACCTTTCAGCAAATCAAACGCCCTCGGGTCACCGGGGGCGTTTTTCCGTTCGGTCACATAAGTTCCGCCCCCATAAGTTCAGCTTTATTTTCACGAAAAAACACCTTTTTTCTTGACAGCCTCCCTGCCGAACATATAAAATTAATAAGATACACAAGTCATTTTCGGAAGGAGCCTGCCCATGTTCGCTTATATCTGGCCCATTGCCCTTGTGGTCGTCTGCAACACCCTATATCAGGTCTGCGCCAAGTCCGTCCCGGCGGACATGGACCCCTTCGCCTCCCTGACCATCACCTATCTGGTGGGTGCGGCGGCTTCCTTCCTCCTCTACTTCGGTCTGAACCGCAGCGGCAGCCTCCTGCAGGAATACCGCCATGTGAACTGGGCCCCCATTGTGCTGGGTCTGGTGGTGGTGGCGCTGGAGGTGGGCATGATCTTTGCTTACAAGGCCGGCTGGAAGGTGAGCCTTGCCTCCACGGTACAGGGTACCTTTGTGGCCATTGCGCTGGTGGCCGTGGGCGCGCTCTTTTACCACGAGGCCATCACCGCCAACAAACTCATCGGCGTCGCCCTGTGTCTGGGCGGGCTTGCGGTGATGAACCGCTGAGTTGACTTTAGCGCCCCTTTCGGGTAAACTTTCCCCAAGGAGTGAGAGAAAATGGCTAAACTATATTTTAAATACGGTGCCATGGGTTCCAGCAAAACAGCCCAGGCGCTGATCACCAAGTTTAATTATGAAGAGCGGGGCATGTCCGTCTGGCTCATCAAGCCCGCGCTGGACAACCGGGACGGCGCTCTGACCATCCGCTCCCGCATCGGGCTGGAGGCCGAGGCCGAGGCAATCGCCGCCGCCGATGACATTCGCACGCTGTACCGCCGCCGGGGCCGCCCGGACGTGATCATCGCCGACGAGGCCCAGTTCCTCGCTCCGGAACAGATCGACCAGCTCCGGGAGCTGGTGGACTTTGAAAATTTGCCGGTGCTCTGCTTTGGTCTTCGCACCGACTTCCAGACAAAACTCTTCCCCGGCTCGGCGCGGCTTATGGAGCTGGCCGACTCCATCACCGAGATCAAAACCATCTGCACCTGCGGAGCCAAGGCCACGGTAAACGCCCGCATCTCCAACGGCCGCGTGGTCACCGAGGGCGCGCAGGTTTTGCTGGGCGGCAACGACAGCTATGTGGCCATGTGCCACGCCTGCTGGAAAAAGCGCATCGCTGAGCAGAACATGGAACAGACCGAGCTGCCGCTGTAAGCGCGCGGCCCCATACATTATTAATTAAGGAGGCACACACATGGCCACTCCCCACATCAGCGCCGAGAAGGGCGATTTCGCCCCCACCGTTCTCATGCCCGGCGACCCCCTCCGCAGCAAATTCATCGCCGAAAACTATCTGGAAAATGCCCGTCTGGTGAATAACGTCCGCGGCGTGCAGGGCTACACCGGCACCTACCACGGTGTTCCCGTCTCCGTGATGGCCAGCGGCATGGGCATTCCCTCCATCGGCATCTACAGCTATGAGCTTTATAATTTCTACGGCGTGGAAAACATCCTGCGCGTAGGCAGCGCCGGGGCCATGAGCGAGAAGCTCCACGTCCGCGACATCGTTCTGGGTCAGGGCGCCTGCACCAACTCCAACTATGCCTGTCAGTTCGGCGTACAGGGCACCTTCGCCCCCATCGCGGACTTCACCCTTCTGCGCACCGCCGCCGACATCGCCGAGGAGCGAAAGCTCCCCTACGCCGTGGGCAACCTTTTCTCCGCCGACATCTTCTACAACGACGACCCCAACGTGACCCCCAACTGGCAGAAGCTGGGTGCGCTGGCCGTGGAAATGGAGGCCGCCGGTCTTTATATGAACGCCGCCCGGGCCGGCAAGAAGGCGCTGGCCATCTGCACCATCTCCGACCACCTGCTCACCGGCGAGGCCACCACCGCCGAGGAGCGCCAGACCACCTTCCGGGATATGATGGAGCTGGCACTGGAAGTTGCCGTCCGTGTCCACTGAAAAGCCAAAAGTTCCCAAATTGTAACCCCCCGGAGCTATTGCAATAGCTCCGGGGGCGTGTTATAGTACTGTAAGCGTGTCCATAGTACATAGGACAAATTTTTTAGGAGGAAGATATACATGAAGAAGATCATTGCTCTCATGCTGGCTCTCTGCATGGTGTTCTCCCTGTGCGCCTGCGGCGCCAAGACCGAAGAACCCGCTGCCGAGGCCCCCGCTGCCGAGGCTCCCGCTGAGGAAGCCCCCGCTGCCGAGGAAGCCCCCGCTGCCGAGGAAGCTCCCGCTGAGGAAGCTCCCGCCGAGGAAGCTCCCGCCGCTGACGGTGAGATCCCCGACAGCATGACCTCTGCCGACGGCAAGTACCAGCTCGCTTTCGTCACCGACGTGGGCCAGCTCCATGACGGCTCCTTCAACGAAGGCACCTGGAACGGCGTGAAGGCTTACGCTGTTGAAAACGGCATGAGCTACAAGTACTACCAGCCCGCCAACGGCAACGAGGCCACCGACGACGACCGTTACGACGCCATGAAGGCCGCCGCCGAGGCCGGTGCCGAGGTCGTGGTGTGCGCCGGCTTCATGCAGGGCACCGCTCTGGGCAAGGCTGCTGCCGAGTTCCCCGAAGTGAACTTCGTCTTCATCGACGGTTGGCAGCTTGGTCTGGCCAACGTCGCCCCCATCGCCTTCGCTGAAGAGCAGAGCGGCTACCTGGCCGGCTATGCCATCGTGAAGGAAGGCTTCACCAAGATCGGCTTCACCGGCGGTGGTGGCGGCACCAACCCCGCCTGCTGCCGTTACGCCTACGGCTTCGCTCAGGGCATCAGCGCTGCTGCTGCCGAGCTGGGCGTTGAGACCGAGCTGAAGTACTCCTGGCAGTACGGCGCCGCTTTCACCGCTTCCCCCGAGCTGCAGACCCAGCTGTCCGGCTGGTATGAGACCGGCACCGAGATCATCTTCACCTGCGGCGGCTCCATGTTCTACTCCGGCGCTGCTGCCGCTGCCGCCAACGATGGCTACATCGTGGGTGAGGACGTTGACCGCTCCCTCGTGTCCGACACCGTCGTGACCTCCGCCATGAAGGACCTGGCCGCCGCCACCGAGTGGGCTCTGGCCAAGCACTTCGCCGGTGAGTGGGAGACCATCGGTGACGTCGCCACCGTTCTGGACGCCAAGGACGGCGCCTGCGCCCTGCCCACCGCTACCTGGTCCATGGAGAACTACACCATCGAGGAGTATGAGGCCCAGCTGGCTGCCATCATCGATGGCTCCCTGGTCATCGACAACACCGTTTACGAGAACGATGCCATCACCGGCGTCGAGTTCGAGAACCTGACTGTCATCTACGAATAATTCGTAACCGCAAAAGCGGGAAGGCTTCGGCCTTCCCGCTTTTTTCATTGCATTTTCAGCCGTTTCTCTATATAATGATTCTATCTGAACAAAAAAAGAGAGAAAGGGAGGTGGGAGCATATGGACAACGCAGCGCAGTACGTTATCGAAATGCTTCACATCACCAAGGAGTTCCCCGGCATCAAGGCCAACGACGACATCACCCTGCAGCTCCGCAAGGGCGAGATCCACGCCCTGCTGGGTGAAAACGGCGCGGGCAAATCCACGCTGATGAGCGTCCTCTTCGGCCTTTACCAGCCGGAGGCGGGCGAGATCCGCAAGGACGGTCAGGTGGTCAAAATCCAGAACCCCAACGACGCCACGGCCCTGCACATCGGCATGGTCCACCAGCACTTCAAGCTCATTGAGGTCTTCACCGTGCTGGACAACATCATCCTCGGCGCCGAGGATACGAAGCTGGGCTTCCTGCAGAAGAAGGCCGCCCGGAAAAAGGTGGAGGAGCTCTCCGAGCGCTACGGTCTGAAGGTGGATCTGGACGCACTGGTGGAAAACATCACCGTGGGTATGCAGCAGCGCGTGGAGATCCTCAAGATGCTCTACCGGGACAACGAGATTCTCATCTTCGATGAACCCACCGCCGTGCTGACCCCCCAGGAGATCGACGAGCTTATGGCCATCATGAAGGGCCTCGCCGCCGAGGGCAAGAGCATCCTCTTTATCTCCCACAAGCTCAACGAGATCATGGCCGTCTCCGACCGGGTCACCGTTCTCCGGAAGGGCCGCTACGTAGGCACCGTCAACACCAAAGAGACCAGCAAGGAGGAGCTCAGCCGCATGATGGTGGGCCGTCCGGTGCAGCTGGTGGTGGAAAAGGCGGAGGCCAGACCCACCGACTCCATCCTCAGCGTGGAGGGGCTCACCGTCCACTCCCGCCTCAAAAAGGGCGACGCGGTGAAGGACGTCTCCTTCTCCGTCCGCGCCGGTGAGATCGTCTGCATCGCCGGTATCGACGGCAACGGCCAGTCCGAGCTGGTCTATGCCCTCTCCGGTCTTGAAAAATCCACCGGTAAAATCACCCTCTGCGGCAAGGACATCTCCGCCGCCTCCGTCCGCGCCCGCTCTGCCGCCGGTATGAGCCACATCCCCGAGGACCGGCACAAGCACGGCCTTGTGCTGGACTACACGCTGGAGCAGAACATGGTGCTGCAAAAGTACATGGAGCCGCGCTTCCAGAACCATGGCTTCATCCGTTTCGACGCCGTGCGTGAGTACGCCCAGCAGCTCATTGAACAGTTTGATGTCCGCTCCGGTCAGGGGGCCGAGACCGTCACCCGCAGCATGTCCGGCGGCAACCAGCAGAAGGCCATTGTGGCCCGGGAGCTGGACCGGGATCTGCCGCTGATCGTCGCCGTACAGCCCACCCGCGGTCTGGACGTGGGTGCCATCGAGTACATCCACGGTCAGCTGGTGGCGCAGCGCGACGCGGGCAAGGCCGTGCTGCTGGTGTCCCTGGAGCTGGACGAGGTCATGAACCTCTCCGACCGCATCCTCGTCATGTATGAGGGTGAGATCGTGGGCGAATTTGATCCCAAAAACGTCACCGTGGAGGAGCTGGGTCTTTACATGGCCGGCGCACGGCGGCAGAAGGAGGGCAAGGACGCATGAAAAAACTTTCCGATTTCCTGCAGAAGTCCGGTACCCGCGCGGTGCTGGCCTCGCTAATCTCCATCTTCATCGGCCTCTCCGTGGGCGCCGTCGTAGTGCTGCTGGTGGGCATGAACAACGAGAACATCGGCCTGCAGGGTGCCTGGGACGGCATCCGCATCATCTTCTTCGGCATCCTCTCCACCGGCCGTGACGCGGCGGGTGCCCTGACCTTCGGCTTCAACCCCGCCAGCGTGGGCAATATGCTTTTCCGTGCCACCCCGCTGATCCTCACCGGCCTCTCCGTGGCCCTGGCCTTCAAGACCGGCCTTTTCAACATCGGTGCCAGCGGTCAGTATCTGGCCGGTACCGCCGCCACCCTCTTTATCGCCCTCTCCATTCCCACGGCGAAGGTCCCCGCCTTCCTCATCTGGATCATGGCCTTCGCAGGCGGTATGCTGGCCGGTGCCCTCTGGGGTGCCATCCCCGGCATGCTCAAGGCCTTCCTGAACATCAACGAGGTCATCGCCTGCATCATGACCAACTGGATCGCCGCCAACCTCGTCACCTGGGCCTTTGACCTCTCCAACCTCAAGAACATGGTGGAAAACACCAAGACCGGCTATGTCTACTCCACCGCCTACGGCCTCACCGAGGTGGACGGCGTCTGGACCTATGTGAAGGGCAACGGCGTTGTGACCAGCAAGATGGGTCTTGACCTCCTGTTCCCCGGCTCGCAGGTCAACGGCGGCTTCCTCATTGCCGTGGCGCTGGCCGTGGTGGTCTACGTTCTCATGACCCGCACCACCTTCGGCTACGAGCTGCGGGCCTGCGGCGCCAACCGCCACGCCGCCCGTTACGCCGGCATCAAGGACAAGCGCAGCATCGTCCTCTCCATGGCCCTGGCCGGTGCCCTCTCCGGCGCCGCCGGCAGCCTCTACTATCTCTCCGGCAACACCGAGTTTTTCTGGAGCACCTACCAGTCTCTGCCCGCCGCCGGCTTCAACGGCATCGCCGTGGCGCTGCTGGCTGTGAATAACCCCCTGGCCGTGATCTTCTCCGGCTGCTTCATGTCCATGCTGGACATCGTGGGTCTGCAGCTCACCAAGCTCACTGCCTACAACGAATACATCACCGACGTCATCATCGCCGTCATCGTGTATCTCTCCGCCTTCTCCCTGCTCATCAAGCTCTGGCTGGGCAAGCGCAGAAAGGCCGCCGACAAGGGAAAGGAGGCGAAGAACTAATGTCATTCCTCATTCGTCAGACGCTGATCTATGCCGTCCCGCTGATGATCGTGGCCCTGGCCGGTATCTTCGCCGAGCGCAGCGGCATCATCAACCTGGCTCTCGAAGGCATCATGATTTTCGGTGCTTTTGTGGGCGTGCTTTTCGTCCGCATCATGCAGCAGAACGGCGTCTTCGACGCCGCCAAGGAAGCCGGCAACTGGATCAACCTCCAGGGCTTCATGGGTCTCACCATGCTGGTGGCCGCGGCCCTGGGCGCCGCCTTCTCCCTGCTGCTGGCCTTCGCCGCCATCAACCTCAAGGCCGACCAGACCATCGGCGGCACCGCCCTCAACATGCTCTCTCCCGCGCTGGTTCTCTTCCTCATCCGCATCCTTGCCAACCAGAACACCCTGCAGATGGCCAATGGTGACGCCGCCAGCTGGTTCATGCTGAAAAAGAGCATGTTCGGCTACGGCCGTACCGAGGAGATGGGCTTCCTGGGCGAGACCTTCGTCAACAAGGTCTATCTCAGCACCTATATCTGCCTCATCATCTTCATCGTGTTGTCCATCATCCTCTATAAAACCCGCTTCGGTCTGCGGCTCCGCTCCTGCGGCGAGAACCCCCAGGCGGCGGACTCCCTGGGCATCCACGTCACGAAGATGCGCTACGCCGGTGTCACCATCTCCGGCGCGCTGGCCGGTATGGGCGGCTTCGTCTACGCCCTCACCACCGCCAACTGCTCCGCCAACGGCGACGTGGCCGGCTTCGGCTTCCTGGCTCTGGCGGTTATGATCTTCGGCAACTGGAAACCCCTGAACGTGGCGGGCGCAGCCCTGCTCTTCGGCCTTTTCAAGTGCGTGGCCGCCTCCTATGCCTCGCTGGATATCAACGCCGACGGCGTCTACCTCCTGAAAGAGATCGGTGTCAGCCCCCACTTCTACCGGCTGCTGCCCTATCTCATCACGCTGCTGGTGCTGGCCTTCACCTCCAAGAACTCCCGCGCCCCCAAGGCCGAGGGTATCCCCTACGACAAGGGGAGCCGCTGAATGGAGAACCGGCTCATTATCGGCATTGCCGGCGGCTCCGGCTCCGGCAAGACCACCCTCACGGAGCGGCTGGTGGAGCACTTCGGCGATAAGCTCTGCGTAGTCACCCATGATAACTACTACCGGGCCCACAACGACCTGAGCTACGACGAGCGCGCCGCGCTCAACTACGACTGCCCCGACGCCTTTGAAAACGAGCTTTTCGTGGAGCAGCTTGCTCTTTTGCGCCAGGGCCGCAGCGTAAACTGCCCCGTCTACGACTTCACCGTCCACAACCGCAGCGACAAAACCATGGAGCTGACGCCCCGCCCCATCATTCTGGTGGAGGGCATCCTGATCTTCGCGGACGAGAGTCTCCGTGAGCAGATGGACATCCGGGTCTTTGTGGATACGGACGCAGACGTGCGCCTTGCCCGGCGCGTCCTCCGGGACAGCGAGGAGCGGGCCCGAAGCGTCCGGAGCATTGTGGACCAGTGGCAGAACACGGTAAAGCCCATGCACGAGCTTTACGTGGAACCCAGCAAAAAATACGCCCACGTGATCATCCCCGAGGGCGGCCACAACACCGTGGCCCTCGACATGATCGTGGACCGGCTGGAACGACATCTGAAAAAGTGAGAAAAGAATAAACACCCGACTGAAAACAGTCGGGTGTTTATTCTTCTATCGGATGTTCTTCCACATACTTCTTCAAAATGGTTTCCACCATATTGGAAAGGTTGCGGTTTTCCCTCTCCGCCAGTTGGCGCAGGGCTTCCACCAATTCATCCTCCAACCGAAAGCTGTAGGTTTTCTTTTCAATTCCCATATCATCACCGCTAAAATCATATAATACGTTGCAATACAACGCAAAGATTACATTGTATTGCTTTGTAATACGTGATATGATTTCCACGGGGGTGCCTGATATGACAGACTACCAAAAGATGTATCTCTTGCTCTTTAATGCCATTACAGATGCGCTGACTATGGCCGAGCGGGGCAAACTTGCGGATGCGCTGGAATTGCTGCGCCGCGCACAAGCCGAGACCGAAGAAATATATATGGAAACCTCCGAACAAAGGTAGGTTCGCATGATTTTTCTTCCACACCATTTCTCTTTTGAAAAAGAGAAACGGTGTGCCAAAGAGAAAACCGCAAGGGGGGCTCCAAAAAGCCGCCCCCCTTGCATCCCCCCAAGATAACTTGCAGCGTTCTATGCGAAATAAATACGGCTCATCCCTATAGGGGAATTGCTTGAAGCGCAGCAACTATGTATCCGTTCATGGCTGCGCCTGCCTATTCCCTCTTAGGGATGAGTCGTTCTTATATGGCTGAAACTCGCCTTATTTCCTTGGGGGTGTGGGGGCGGCTTTTTGGAGCCCCCACCGTTTTTCTTTCTTTGGCCAAGTCCGTTTCTTTCTTTTTGCAAAAAGAAAGAAATGGCGGAAAATCGTCTCCCCTCATATCCTCTCATACTCTCCATCATACCAGCCCGATACGCCGTTTTTCTTGATCCACGCACCCCGCTCGGTTTGGCGCACCAACGAGAGGATGTCCCCCGGCTCTACCGCCGGGCGGTAGTCGGTGCAGTCGTTGACCAGCAGCCGGCCCTTGTGTTCAAAGAGAAAGTCCGCAGGCACCCAAAGCTCGTAGCCGCTGCTTTTCTGCCGTACAAGGCGGAAATCGCCGTCCGCGTCCAGAACCTCCACCTCGTTGTCGCCCCAGGGGACATAGCGGCTCGTTTCGCTCTCCGTCTGATGGGAAAGCGCCCGGACCAGGGGGAAGGGATCGTACCAGACGGCGTCAAAGCGGCCGTTTTCAAGGATGAGTGCGTTCAGCTGGCCGTCGTCCTTCAGCACACAGGCCCCGTCGATGGAGACGATGCGGCAGTCTTCGTCGATGCGCGGCGTGGCCACGGTGATATCGTTGCGGTAGAGCATCACCGGCGTGTGGCCGCAGATGACCCACTTATCAAAGCGGCGGCTGCCGTCGGCAAAACGGTCGTACTTCATGCACTTCCAGCCGCTGGCTTCTTCCCAGTCCACCCCCTCCGGGGGCAGACCGCCGTGGACAAAAACATAGTCCTCGCTCTCCAGAATGTGGGGCAGGGAGCGGAGAAAGTCCAGCTCCGGGGCAAAGCGCGATGGGATCACGCGGCGAAGCGCCCCAAGGTCCATGTCCTCCGTGACCTCAAGCCCCGCCTCCCGGCACATCTCCCAGACGAGGCCCCGGCTCCGGCCGGGCTTGGGATGGAGCATGTAGTGCAGCAGCCCCGCCATGGCCTCCTCCCCGGACGCGTCAAAGGCCGTGTGCCAGCCGTCACAGTTGCCCAGAAGGGCAAAGACGTTGCAGCGGTCCCGGAGGGCCATGATGTACCGGAGAGTCGCCAGATTTTCCGGCCCCTTCTCCACCATGTCTCCCAGAAAAAGGAGGGCGTCCTCCGACCTCAGGGCGAGTTTCGCCAGCAGACCCCGGAGATAGCTCAGCTCCCCATGGATATCCGAGATCACCGCCACGCGGCGAAAGGGCCGCAGGCAAATGCGCCGTACAACCGCCATCAAATCTCCTTTTCCAGCCGGATGAGATCGCCGAAGGCCCCGGGCTCACTGCCGCAGCGGACAAAGCCCAGATGCTCGTAAAAGGCCAGCGCGGGATTATGGGGCGCGGTGCAGAGACGGATGCGCTTTCTTCCCAGCTCCCGGAAGCGGCTCACCGCCTCGCCGATGAGCTGGATGCCGAAGCCCTTGCCCCGCATCTCCGGCCGAAGATAGAGAAAGCTCACCCAGCCGTAGCCATGGTGTTCGCCCCGGAGCTCGTCCAGAGCCAGTACCCCCGCAAAGTCATCTCCCCGCCACGCGCTCTGTATCGCCCGCTCCGACGTCCGCGCCCGGCACAAGGCACCCAGCCAGCAGGCCGTTTCGTCAAAGCCCCGGAGCGACCCGTGGGCATAACGCCACGCGTCCTCATAGCAGTCCAGAAAGAGCCGCCGCTCCTTTTCCACATCCATCCGTTCAAAGCGGAGGTTGGTGTCCGCAAAGCCGTTTTTCCCCAGCCACTTCCGCTTACCGCTGCCGCGCAGAGACTCCGGCAGGTGCTCCGTGTCGTTGTAGCTCTCCGCCCGCAGCTGTCCGTTCTCATAAAGAACGACGGCCACGGCGGTATTGTCCGGAGTCCGGATTTCCCCGAGCTGCTCGGGCGCAAGGCCCATGAGCTTTGCCATCAGCACGCGGATGGCCATACCATGGCTGCCCACCATGACGCTTTCCCCTTCATGGCGCGCGCCGATCTCCAGCAGTGCCGCCTCCATCCGCGCCCGGACCGCATCCAGCGGCTCCGAGCCGGGAACGGAAAAGCGATAGGGGGAAAACAGAAAGTTCCCGATTTCCTCCGGGTATTCCCGGGTAAGATTTCCCCAGGGTCTTCCCTCCCAGACGCCAAAGCAGACTTCCCGGAGCCGCTCATCCGTGACAACGTCCTGTCCCGAGCCGATGGCCACGGTGTCCGCCGCCCGCCGCAGGTCGCTGGCATAAACCGCCGCCAGCTCCACGCCGGCAAAGCGCTCCCGCAGCGCCTCGGCCTGCTGCCGCCCGCCG
Organism: Oscillospiraceae bacterium; assembly: GCA_015068055.1. The sequence continues at coordinate 11,296 of SVLG01000041.1, forward strand.
GGGGTCAACGGCGCGTCAAACTGGCCCTGACAGCGGCGGTAGTAGTTGCCCTCCGCCTCGCCGTGCCTCACCAGGAATATTTTCGTCATATCTTGCTTACACTCCGTTTTTGGGATATAATAACTTGTTGGATTATACCACAGACGCCCTTTGAAGTACAGGGAAAAGTCCGGAGGTTTCATGAGCGAACTCACCGTTATCTTCCCCACGGCGGCGGCACTTTTCGTGCTGCTGCTCTGCAGTGAATATATCCGCACCCGTGCCCTCGCCCCCCGGCGGGAAACGCGGGAGGTGCATATGCAGCGATCCGACCATATAACAGCCTGGGCCCTCGCCGCCCTCTATGCCGTGGTGGCCTTCAGCAATCTGGGCGATACGAAGGCCGTGGAGAGCTACTGCCGCCCGGAAGCCGGGGAAGGGCTGTATTTTGAGATCCCCCAGGGGGAGAGCCTTGGCCGCATGCAGTGGTTCGCCGGGCTCAAGACCGGACAGTGGGAGCTGCTGCAGTCCGCCGACGGCGAAAACTGGGAAGCCGCCATGGCGCTGGAACACAACTATGTGGCCGTGCTCAAGTGGAACGAGAGCGCGGCGGAGCAGCCCCTCAGCGGCCCCTACTTCCTCCTCCGCAGCAGCGGCGGCATCGAGTTGGGAGAGCTTTCCCTCTATAACGCCGCCGGGGCGCGGCTCTGGCCTGTGAGCTGCTCGGAAAACGCCGTGGCCCTCTTTGACGAGGCGGAGCTGGTACCGGAGAGCCAGACCCATTTGAACTCCGGCTACTTTGACGAGATCTACCATCCCCGGACGGCCTGGGAGGGGCTGCGGGGCCTGTCCATGTACGAGATCACCCACCCCCCGCTGGGCAAGCTCATCCTTTCCCTGGGCATCCTGCTCTTTGGCATGTGCCCCTTTGGCTGGCGCTTCATGGGCACCCTCTGCGGCGTGCTGATGCTGCCGCTGCTCTATGCCTTCATCAAGCGTCTCTTTGGCCGGCGGAACATGGCCGTCTGCGGCACGCTGATCTTCGCGGCGGACTTCATGCACTTCACCCAGACCCGCATCGCCACCATCGATACCTACGGCGTTTTGTTCACCCTGGCCATGTACTATTTCATGTACCGCTTTGTGGACGGAGAAAACGAAACACAGCCCACGCGGATGCTGGCCCTCTCGGGCCTCTCCTTCGGTCTGGGCGCTGCCAGCAAGTGGACCTGTCTCTATGCCGGGGCGGGTCTGGCGGTGATCTGGCTCTTGTACTGGGTGCAGCGCCGGGAGCTGTTCAAAGCGGCCTTCTGGAAAAATGTGGCGGAGTGCCTTGTGTTTTTCGTGGCCCTGCCCGCGCTGATCTACTATCTCAGCTACCTGCCCTACGGCCTTGCCGAGGGGATGAAGTTCCCCGGCATGTACTTTAAGGGGGACTACCTCCGGCTGGTGCTGGGAAACCAGAGCTATATGTTCGGCTACCATTCCAAGCTGGTGGCCACCCATCCCTACTCCTCCAGCTGGTGGCAGTGGCTCATCAACGCCCGGCCCATCCTCTACTATCTGGAGTACTTCGACGACGGCAGCAAGTCCTGCATCGCCGCCTTCACCAATCCCCTCCTCTGCTGGGGCGGCCTCGCGGCAGTCCTCGGCTGCGCCGCGGCCTCCCGCCGGGACAAAAAGGCCCTCTTTATCCTGATCGGGTATCTGGCCCAGCTCCTGCCCTGGGTGCCGGTGCAGCGGCTGACCTTCGCCTATCACTACTTTCCCTGCACCCTCTTTCTGACCCTCGCCGTGGTCTACTGTCTCGAGAGCATCGAGAGCCGGGGCCGGCAGAAATGGCAGCGTGTCAGCTTTACGGCGGCCGTCATGGCCCTCTTTGCCGCCTTCTACCCGGTCCTCTCCGGGGTAGCCATCGACCGGGCCCTTTGTACCAAACTCCTGCAGTGGTTCCCCAGCTGGCCCATCTGAGAAAGGATCGACCTATGCGTTACGCCAATCAGCACATGCACTCCGCCTTCGCCTCCTTTGACGCGGAGGGGAGTCTGGGCGAGATGATCGCCGCCTCGGCAGAGGCGGGTCTCTCCCTCATCTGCTTCACCGACCATATGGACATGGCCGACGAGAAAACCGGCCGGGCCCGCAGCGCCCTGCCTGAGCGCCGGGACAGCTTCCTGCGCCGCCGCGCCGCCGCCGAGAGTCTTCTCCCGCCGGGGCTGACCGTCCGCTTCGGTATGGAGCTGGGCGGACCCATGCAGCTGCCCCATGAGGCGGTGGAGGCCACAGACCTGCCGGGGCTGGACTTTGTCATCGCGTCGGTGCATAATATCCCCAACGTGCCGGACTTCTACTTCCACCCCTTCGGCTGCGAAGAGGAGTGCGAGGCGCTGAACCGCCGCTATCTTCTGGAGCTGCTCCGTCTGGCGGACTTTCCGGACTTTGACGTCATGGGCCACATCGGCTACACCACCCGCTATATGCGCCAGCTGGGCTTCGCCGAGTGCATCACCGTGGACAAGTATGGCGACGAGCTGCGCGCCATCCTGGCCCGGCTCATTGAAAACGGCAGAGGCCTTGAGTGCAACACCTCCGGCTACCGGGACGCCGGTGCGCCCTATCCGGGGGAGGACATCCTCCGGCTCTACCGATCTCTGGGCGGCGAGATCATCACCGTGGGCTCCGATGCCCACAGCCCCTCACAGGTGGCCTTCGGCATCCGGGAGGGCTATGAGCTGCTGAAAAACTGCGGTTTCCGCTATGTCTCCGAGTTCCGGGAGCGGCAGTGTGAATTTATACCTCTCACTTAAAGAAAGGAAACAGATACTATGATCGCTATTGCTTCCGACCACGGCGGCTTCGCCCTCAAGCAGGAGCTTATCTCTCAGCTGAAAAAGGACGGCATCGCTTTTGAGGATCTGGGTACTTATACGGAGGAGAGCTGCGACTACCCCGCCTATGCCGAAAAGCTCTGTCGGGCCGTGGTTGCCGGTACCTATGAAAAGGGCATCCTCGTCTGCGGCACCGGCATCGGCATGTCCATGGCCGCCAACAAGATCGCCGGCGTCCGCTGCGCCCTCTGCTCCGACTGCTTCAGCGCCGAGATGACCCGCCGCCACAACGACGCCAACGTTCTGGCTCTGGGCGGCCGTGTGCTGGGCGTGGAGCTGGCCCGGCGCATTATGAACATCTTCCTCTCCACCCCCTTTGACGGCGGCCGTCATCAGCGCCGGGTGGATCAGATGATGGCGCTGGAGGGCTGACATGCGCCATCGCTGGGATGTTTACCGGGGACGCCGGGCCGGAAACGGCAGCCTCCCCTCGATCCTGCTGACGCTGGCCATGCTGCTTTTCATCGGCTTTGTGGCCGTGTTCTTTGCCCTGCCCAGCTACCTGGTCTATACCAAGGACAGCGTCTCTCTGAATATCCCCGGCTACACCGTGGCCGATGAGGAGAGCGGCGAGGAAGCCATCCTCGTCGACCCCGCCGCCACGCCGGAGCCGGACTACAGCAGCGTTGCCGCCGAGATCGTGGTGCGCCCGCCGGACTACTCCTCCCTCGCTCTGGCCAACGGCGAAGGGCTGGATATCCTCCAGTCGGTCTATGTACCCTATGAGCAGGTGAATGCCGACGGACTCACCGCCGCCATCGCCAAGTGCCGGGAGCTGGAAGTCAAGGCCATCACCATGGAGCTGCGGGACGAAACAGGCATGCTCCTTTGGAACAGCAGCACGGACATGGCCGTGAACTATCTCCTGAACGGCACGCTGGATCTCAAGGGCACCGTGGAGGATCTGAAGGCGCAGGGTTACTACCTCACCGCCCAGATCTCCGCCTGCGTGGACGCTACGCTGTCCAGCCGCAACGCTCCCATCGCCCTGAAGGCCGCCGGGGGCTTCCCCTACTCCGACACCATCGGCGCCTGGCTGGATCCCTGGAACGCGGATGTGCGTCAGTACACCATCGACCTCTGCGCGGAGCTGATGCAGCTCGGCTTCAACGAGGTGGTGCTGCAGCATGCAGCCCATCCCACCAATCAAGTGGAGTACACCCGCAGCATGTCCGGTGAGCTGACCCGGGTGGCCTGTGTCACCAACTTCTGCATCGCCGTCCGGGAGGGGCTGGAGGAGACCATGGCCGCCACCGGCGCCCGGCTCTCCGTGATGATGGACGCCGCCGCCCTCAACAACGACACCTATGATAACGGGCAGGACCTGGGCTATCTGCTGCGCATCTTTGACCGGGTCTACACCTTCACCGAGACCTATCAGGAGGCCAATCAGGTCATCGCCCTGGGCATCGACTCCACCGAGCGCTTCGTGCCCATCATCTCCTGGACCTTCCCCGGCGGCAGCTGGAGCCAGAATCTTTTTGAAGTAGGTATGAGCGAATGAGAGATTTGAAAAGCAACTGCAAGGTGGCTCTGGTACAGGCCGAGCCGCTGATGTTTGATAAACAGGGCTGTCTGGAAAAGGCCCTGAAGCTCATCGTGGAGGAGTAAAATATGAAAAAAGAGCCATCCTTTCGGATGGCTCTTTTTTCAGGTAAACTCTGTTCTCTTTTTCAGTTCCAGGGCCGTTTCCGCGGCGATGGAGCAGATGGTGGTCATGGCATCCCCGGCGGGACAGAGCGTGCTCTCCGGCGCTTCCAGCTCCCGCTGCACCTGCCAGGTGTCCGCCAGTACGGCGGCACCCTCCTGCATCACGGGTATGCTCCGGCTGCGCAGCAGTGCCAGCGTATCGCTTCTGAGATTGGCGCAGAAGGCCATGCGGCCATAGATGGCCAGTGCATCGATATCACCCAGTTCGTCCCGAAGTCCGGGAATCACCACCGGGACGATCTCCGCCAGGGCGGCAATGGCCAGCGCGGCACTGGGATCGGCGGCGGCGCTGAGCCCCCGGGCGGCGAGAGCAGGCAGCTCCCCCCGGCTGCAGACCACGCGGTGCTGCATCAGCGCGTCCTCCTCATGGGGCGTGAGTCCGGCCTTCAGCCGGCCGTTGATCACCGCCACACAGCAGGGAACGCAGTTCTTGGCCCACAGGGCCTGCTGAGCAAGACGCAGGGCCTGCAGATTCTGGGGATAGCCCATGGAGCAGAAATAGCCCGTCTCCAGCACGGCCACCGGCGTACCGGCTTTCAATGCCGCCGCCACCGGCGGGGTAGTATCCAGAAATTTATTCATAATCTTTTCCTCTTTGCCTGTGTTGTCCCGCCCATCATAGCCGAAAAAGACTTTAAAATCAAGGGATTATCCTGTAATATAGGACCGGTACCGCTATTTTTGACGAAAAACGGGTATACTTCCTGTGATTTTTAAAAAATATTCAAGTCTCGTTCATGCTTTTTTCATAAGTATCGATTAGGATACAGCCATAAGATATATTTCCGAAAGGATGGAATAAACGTATGGATCAGTTCCCCGAAAATGAGGTTCAGACCCCCAAAACGCCCCCTGAAACCCCGCCGGAGCCCGACAGCTCCTACCGCTACAGCCGCCCCGGCGACAGCATCACCGATGCCAGCTACATCCCCCACGATCAGGCACCGCGCACCCCCCGTACCCACTCCTACGCCGAACCGGAGCTGCGGGAAAACCGCCGCAGCTGGGAGGCCGAGGAGCGCCGCCGCAACGAAAAGCCCCGCCGTGGTCTCGGCGCCGGGGCCGTGATCGCCCTCTGTCTGGTCTGCGTCCTTGTGGGCGCGCTGGCCGGACTCTTTGGCTCCGCCGGCTTCAACGCCCTGCAGGAGCGGAGGGCCGAGACGCCCGTTCCCGCCCCCACCGACTCCCCCGCCGTGGAGGAGGCCATTGTGGACAACACGCCCACCGTGCAGGCCACCGAGCGGCCCTATCTGGCCCCCGACACCGAGATCAACGAGCAGCTGGCCGCCACCGAGGTTTATGACCGGGCCTGTCTGCAGGTGGTGGGCATCTCCACCGAGGTTACCTATCAGAGCCACTACGGTACCCAGTCCAGCACCGTCACCGGCAGCGGCTTCATCATCGACAAGAGCGGCTATATCCTTACCAACCACCATGTGGTCCAGTACGCCATTGAGGGCGGCTACCCCATCACCGTCATGCTCTACAACGGCGACAGCTACCCCGCCACCATCGTCGGCTACGAGGACGACGACAGCGACGTGGCCGTGCTGAAGATCGAGGGCGACGAGTTCAGCGCCGCTACGCTGGGCGACAGCAACAGCATCCGCGTGGGCGAGACCATCTACGCCGTGGGCAACCCTCTGGGCGAACTGGATTACACCATGACCAAGGGTATGATCTCCGCCATGGATCGGGAAATTACCACCACCAGCGACTCCGGCGCCACCTCCACCATCAACATGTTCCAGATTGACGCCGCCGTAAACTCCGGCAACTCCGGCGGCCCCGTCTACAACGGCGAGGGCGAGGTCATCGGCATCGTCACCGCCAAGTACTCCGACACCTATGCCGAAATGGGCATCGAGGGTCTGGGCTTCGCCATCCCCATTGACGATGCGCTCAACATCGCCAACGACCTCATCCAGAACGGCTATGTCCGGGGCAAGGCCTATCTGGGCATCTCCACCAAGAGCGTCTCCAGCGCCGCCGCCCAGTATTACGGCATGGTGGAGGGCGCCTATGTCTACGCCATTGTGGAAGGCAGCTGTGCCGAGACCGCCGGACTCAAGATGGGCGACATCATCACCGCCGTGGACCGCTTCCCCGTGGCCTCCGTCTCCGATCTGCAGGCCGCGCTGAAGAACTACAGCGCCGGTGAGGAGGCCGAGCTTACCGTGGAGCGCAGCGGCGAGCAGCTGACGCTGCACGTTGTCTTCGATGAAAAGCAGCCCCAGACCGAGGAACCCCAGCCCGCCATGCAGCCCTCCCGCAGCGACAGCGCCTACGATTACTACTACGGCGGCTTCCGCTGGTAAAAAAACAAGGCTGACGAGCCTGCATATAGATGTAAGGAACTCCCCCGGGGCATGCCCCGGGGGAGTTGGCATTTGCGGCAGTTTTTCACATCTGTCTGTTTTTTAACAGGCATCATTATCTGCATAAAGCAGGGCGCAGCGGCAGCATGATAGGATAAACAGAAAAAGGAGCGAAGCGTTTTGGGTCTTTGTCACTGCATCCTGTATCTGGCCTTCACCGGCATCCTTTCCTTTCTGCTGGGGCGTCTTCTGCCCAAGGGACTCTTCCGTGCCGACCGCTTTCCCTTCCGTTCCTGTGCCTTTGAAAAGGACGGCCGGATCTATAAAAAGCTCGGTGTCCACCGCTGGCAAAACAGTCTGCCGGATATGAGCCGCATACTGCCCGCGCTCATACCCGCCAAAAGCATGAAAACGCTGCACAAAGAGGGTCTTGAGCGCATGCTGCAGGAGACCTGCGTGGCGGAGCTGATCCATGTTCTGCTGATGCTGACAGGGCTTTGGTGCCTGCGGCTCTGGCCGGGTGCGGGCGGTGCTGTCGTTTCCGTGGCAAATGCGCTCCTTAACCTGCCCTTTGTGATCATTCAGCGCTACAACCGCCCCCGGCTCCTCCGGCTGCGGCAGCGAAAAAAGGAGATCCACCTATGCGGACACTGATCCTCAGCTGCAATACCGGCGAGGGCCACAATTCCTGCGCCC
>SVLG01000042.1 GCA_015068055.1 Oscillospiraceae bacterium
GAGCTGGATGGGATGGTGCGGGAAATCGTGGCCAATGTGGTGGACCCCGCCGCCGAGCATGAGGAGCAGCTCCGCAGCGTTTATAACTATGTCCGTGATAACTTTGTCTATCTCCGCCGCAACTACTACGCCATGGGCGAGAAGGGCTGGGAGATCGAGGAGGCTACCTACTTCCTGGACACCCACTACGGCAACTGCTACACCTTTGCGGCCGGTATGTGGGCGCTGGCCCGGGGCGTGGGCTACGATGCCAACGCGATTTCCGGCTTTACCGGGGAGAAGAACGCCCAGCACGGCTGGATCGACATCGAACTGGAAGACGGCGTTCGCTACTTCTTCGACGTGGAGCTGGAATACGCCGCCCTCCGCGACGGCGCGACCCTCTATCCCATGTTCAAGCTCCCCTGGAGCGGCGCCACCGTCAACTGGAACTACAAGTATAACTGGACGGTGGAAGGCTTCCCCATTTATTAAAATTCCTCGCCAAAGAAAGCTGCGCTTTCTTTGTGCGAACAGGCTAATGATTTGCTTTTCTTTGCGTCTGCAGACGCAAACTCTGCGAGGCATTATAAAAAGGAGGTATAACATATGAAAACTTCCGAAAAACTTCTTCTGGCCGCCGGTGCCGCTCTGGTGGGCACGGCTGCCGCCACGGTGTTCCTCGCGGCTCCCGGCCGCAGCAGCGCCGCCCAGCGTATGCCCTTCATGGGTCAGAATCTGGCCCACCGGGGTCTCCACAATCTGGAAAAGAAGGCCCCCGAAAACTCTCTGGCCGCTTTCCGCGCCGCCGCACAGGCCGGTTACGGCGTGGAGCTGGACGTGCGCCTCACCCGGGACGGGCAGGTGGTGGTCTCCCACGACGACGCTCTGGCCCGCATGACCTATACCTATAAGAATGTGGCCGACAGCGACTATGCCGAGATCCGTGAGCTGCGCCTCCTTGGCACCGAGGAGTATGTTCCCCTCCTGACGGAGGTGCTGGACATTCTGGTGCCGGCCGATGTGCCCGTGGTGGTGGAGGTCAAGGCCTGCAAAAACTGGATGACCCTCTGCGAAAAGACGCTGGACATTCTGGATGGCTACGAGGGCAAGTTCTGCGTGGAGAGCTTCGACCCCCGCATCGTGGCATGGTGGCGCTTCAACGCCCCGGACATTCTCCGCGGCCAGCTGACCAGCCAGTATGAGGATCTGCGGGGCAACCGCTTCCTTGCGTGGATGAGCAGCCGCTGCCTCCTGAACTTTGTGGGCCGCCCCCACTTCATCGCCCACCACATCGGGAGGAAGGCGTGGACCGTGCGGCTGGCCGAACGGCTCGGCGCCATGCGCGTGGCCTGGACCGCCAGAAACCGCGACAGCGAAGCCGGGCACGATGCGGTTATTTTCGAGGACTTTATGCCCCCGGTGCGTTATAAGTAAACAGGACGAGACAAAAGCCGCCGCATTTTTCAAATGCGGCGGCTTTCGACAGGTTTTGCCGACAGGGACAGCTATACTGAAGATCCAAAGGAGGATCGACGTATGAAAAAGCTGTCCCTTTTTCTTTCCCTTTGTCTCTTGTGGTCCGGCTTTGCGGCGCTGCCGGTGCAGGCTGTCGACAGCAAAAGCCGCATGCTCGCCGCCGCCATACTGGGTGACGAGGAGGCGGGCCGCGCCGCCGAAGAACCGGGCGGCATCGCCTTTGATGACTTGTACCTTCTTTCCCGGGCCATCTTTGCCGTCACCGGCAACCGTACCTATACCGAGGAATGGAGGCTCTGCGTTGGCGAGGTGATCCTCAACCGTGCGGCTTCTCCGGAGTTTCCCGATACGCTGCGGGAAGTCATCTATGCCGACGAGCGTTACTGCGGCAAGGTGGAAGGCTACTTCGAGGCCCTGCGGCCGGACAGCGTCTGCGTGGACATAGCCTGGCGGCTTCTCAGCGGCGAGCGCGTCATGGACGATCGGCGCGTGGTCTATCAGGACGAGCATTTCTATGACGGCGGTGTCTGCAAGTCCCTCTATGACTACAGGGCCGGTGGTATTTTCTTCTGCTACAGCACAAAACCACAACTCTATCGTTGACAGCGGCCGGGCGAGATGCTAATATTACCCCGTTAGACATAGCTAACCGGAGGTAAAAAGAGATGACGCTGGATGAGCTGAAGGTGGGCGAGAGCGGGCGGATCCTGGCCGTGGACGGCGAGGGTGCCCTGCGCTGCCGGCTGCTGGACATGGGCCTAACTCCCCGCGCCCGGGTGACCCTGCAGAAAATTGCCCCGCTGGGCGATCCCATTGAAATTCATGTGCGCGGCTATGAGCTGACGCTTCGCCGTAACGATGCCCGTCTGATCCGTGTGGAGAAGGAGGGGCAGGCATGATTTTTGCACTGGTGGGCAACCAGAACTGCGGCAAGACCACCCTGTTCAATGCCCTGACCGGCTCCAACCAGCATGTGGGCAACTTCCCCGGCGTCACCGTGGACCAGAAACTGGGCGAGGTCAAGGGCTATAAGGGCTGCTCCGTGGTGGATCTGCCCGGCATTTACTCCCTGCGGCCCTATACCCAGGAGGAGATCGTGGCCAGGGACTTCATCCTCAACGAGAAGCCCGACGGCATTATCAACATAGTGGACGCCACCAATATCGAGCGCAACCTCTATCTGACGCTGCAGCTTCTGGAGCTGAAGGTGCCCATGGTGCTGGCGCTGAATATGATGGACGAGGTGCGTTCCAACGGCGGCACCATCGACATCCGGCGTATGAGTGCGGAGCTGGGCATCCCGGTGGTACCCATCGTGGCCGCCAAGGGCGAGGGTGTTTCCGAGCTGGTGGCCCAGGCGGTGCAGACGGCGAAAAACCGCGCCCTGCCCCGCGTCACCGACTTCTGCAATGCCGACTCCCCCGTACACCGCTGTACCCATGCGGTGATCCATCTGATCCACGACCACGCGGATATGCTGGGTGTGTCCCCGCGCTTTTGCACGGCCAAGCTCATCGAGGGCGATGCCGGTATGATGGAGGCGCTGGAGCTGGATGAAAACGAGCGGGAGCTGCTGGAGCACTGCATCGTGCAGATGGAGACGGAGTCCGGGCTGGACCGGAACGCCGCGCTGGCGGATATGCGCTATACATTTATTGAGAAGGTAGTGGCCACCTCCGTGGTCAAGTGCCGGGAGAGCCGGGAGCATCGCCGCTCCATGGCCATGGATCGAGTCCTCACCGGCAGATACACGGCCCTGCCCTTCTTCTTCGGCGTAATGTTTCTGGTGTTCTACCTGACCTTCAACGTCATCGGCACGGCCCTTTCGGATCTGCTCAGTCTGGGCATCGATGCCCTCACCGTGCTGGTAGACCGGGGCCTGTCTGCCTACGGTATCAACAGCGTGGTACATAGCCTCATCATCGACGGCGTCTTTGCCGGGGTGGGCAGCGTGCTGAGCTTCCTGCCCATCATCGTTACGCTGTTCTTCTTCCTCTCCATTCTGGAGGACACCGGCTACATGGCCCGGGTGGCCTTTGTGATGGATAAGCTTCTCCGCAAAATCGGCCTGTCCGGCCGGAGCTTTGTGCCCATGCTCATCGGCTTCGGCTGCAGCGTGCCGGCCATCATGGCTACCCGTACCGTATCTTCCGACCGGGATCGCAAGATGACCATTTTGCTGGTGCCCTTTATGAGCTGCTCGGCCAAGATCCCCATTTATGCGGTGTTCTCCGCGGCCTTCTTCCCGGAGAGCCCGGCCCTGACCATGATCGTTCTCTATGCCGGGGGCATGCTGGTGGGCATTCTGCTGGCCCTCTGCCTGAAAAACACCCTCTTTACCGGCCAGCCGGTGCCCTTTGTCATGGAGCTGCCCAATTACCGTCTGCCTTCCGCCCGGAGCGTGGGTCTTCTTCTCTGGGAAAAGGCCCGGGATTTTCTGGAACGGGCGTTTACCATCATCTTCCTGGCTACCATCCTGATCTGGTTCCTGCAGAGTTTTGACAGCCGCCTTAATGTGGTGGCGGACAGTGCGGAAAGCCTCATGGCCATGCTGGGTCGGCTCTTCGCCCCCCTCTTCGCCCCGCTGGGCTTCGGGGACTGGCGCATGGTCACCGCGCTGGTGACGGGCTTTACCGCCAAGGAGGCCGTAGTCTCCACGCTGGCCATCCTGCTGAACACCAGCATGGCGGAGCTGGGTGCGGCGCTGCAGAGCGTCTTTACCCCCGCCTCTGCGGCCAGCTTCCTGAGCTTTACCCTGCTCTATACCCCCTGTGTGGCCGCTGTGGCCACCATCCGCCGGGAATTGGGTTCCCGGCTGGCCGCCCTCGGCGTGGTGCTGCTGCAGTGCGGCGTGGCCTGGGTCGTGGCGCTGGCGGTGTACCGGATTGCGCTGCTGTTTGCCGGATAAAGAAAGACCCGACATCAAAGGATGTCGGGTCTTTCTTTATTTATTATTGAAAGGGGTCCTGTTCCTCGGCCCTTTGTGCGGCGGCCCGGAGCAGGTCATAGCGGGCCTGCCAGAGATCCCAGCTCAGGTCCACATAGTAGCGGTGAGGGTTATCAAAGCGCTTGACTTCGTCCCAGAGGGTGTCCACTTCGGCGGCGCAGTAGGCCTTGATCTCCTCCAGACTGGGCAGCTTGTAGACCAGTTTGCCGCTCTGGAAGATCGGCACCTGCAGCTCTCTGGCCGTAAAGTTCCGGAGCGTCTTGCGCTTCCAGGTGGATTCGGGATCGAAGATCTCCAGACTCTGGCTGTCGTCCACGATCTCGTCGTGGAGGCACATGTAGTCCGCCAGGGCCTTGCCGCTCTTTTTGCTGTAGAAGCGGTAGACCTTCTTGAAATGAGGTACGGTGATCTTGGCCACGTTCTCGCTGATCTTGATGCGGGGGGTAATGATGCCGGGCTCATCCTCCACGGCCACCAGCTTGTAAACGCCGCCGAAGACCGGTTCGCTCTTGGCGGTGATGAGGCGCTCGCCTACGCCGAAGGAGTCGATGCAGGCCCCCTGCTGCAGCAGGCCGCGGATGATGTACTCGTCCAGAGAGTTGGAGCAGGTGATCTTGCACTCGGTCCAGCCGGCCTCGTCCAGCATACGGCGGGCTTCCTTGGTGAGATAGGTCATGTCGCCGCTGTCCAGACGGATGCCGCACTTGGTGATGCCTCTGGGCTTCAGCACCTCGTTGAAGGCCCGGATGGCGTTGGGTACGCCGGACTTCAGGGTGTTATAGGTGTCCACCAGCAGCACCGCGTTGTCGGGGTAGAGTTCGCAGTAGGTGCGGAAGGCATCCAGCTCATCGCCGAACATCTGCACCCAGGAGTGGGCCATGGTGCCCACGGCCCGGACCCCGTAGCACTCGTCACTGACGGTGCAGGCGGTACCGGAGCAGCCGCCGATGTAGGCAGCACGGGCGCCCAGAATGGCACCGTCGGCACCCTGGGCCCGGCGGGAACCGAACTCCATAACGGGACGGCCCTTGGCGGCCCGGACGATGCGGTTGGCCTTGGTGGCGATGAGGGACTGATGGTTCAGACAGAGAAGGAGATAGGTCTCCAGAATTTGGGTCTGGATGGCGCTGCCCCGGACGGTGAGCAGGGGCTCCCGGGGGAAGACGGGGGTGCCTTCGGGCACGGCCCAGACATCGCCGGTGAAACGGAAGTTCTTCAGATAATCCAGGAAGCCGGGATCAAACATCTTGCGGGAGCGGAGGTAGTCCAGATCGTCCTTGCTGAAGTGGAGGTTCTGGATATACTCCACCACCTGCTCAAGACCCGCCGCAATGGCAAAGCCGCCGCCGTCGGGGACCTGACGGAAGAAGAGGTCAAAGTAGGAGATCTTGTCGCCGAAGCCCCGGCGGAAATACCCGTTGGACATGGTAAGCTCGTAGTAGTCGCAGAGCATGGACATGTTCTGTTCGTGGCGCTGATTCATGGCGTAGCCTCCATAAAAGTATTACAAAGCCTATCATAGTATGTTCCGCCTGATTTTTCAAGAGGGTTTGACAGCTTGCGGCGTTTGGGTTATTCTATTTGCAGCAAAAAGAAAGGAAGCAAGCTATGTCCGAGCTTCGACTTCAGGCGAATATGCAGCTGGGCGTCAGTCTGCAGGCGGACAGCCCCGAACAGGCGCCGGAGGGCCATGTGCAGAGCGTGCTGCTGCGGCAGCTGGGTGTGCGCAGCTGTCTGGTAAGCTGTGCCTGGGCGCGGCTGGAGCCGGTAAAGGGTCAGTTCAGCCGGGCTGCGTTCGATGCGCTGCGCAGTCAGATCATGCGGCTGCGGGCCCTGGGCATTGAGCCGCTGCTCTGCCTCTGGCACGGGAACCACCCGGACTGGCTGGGCGATTTCCGGCGGGAGGAGAGTGTGCAGTTCTACCTGCGCTATGTGCAGCGTGTGCTGGACGAGGTAGGGCATCTGGCGGCGGAGTATCTCAGCTTTGCCGAGCCCAACGCCCTGCTGCTGAGCTTCCACAAGCCGGATATGAAAAGTCTCTCTGCCGTGGCGGCGGGGCATCTCCGGGCCTACCGGCTCATTCATGATTATCGCCGCGCCCAGGGCTTCCGGGATACGGCGGTGGGCTTTGCCCTGCATATGTACCCGCCCTCCATGGGGCGCATGGGGGCCGGGACCCTGCTGCGGCTCTATCAGGAGCTGCCCCTGCGAGCCATGGCCCGGGCTGAGTTCAGCGCCCCCCTTTCCAACCCCACCCGCATGCCTGCGGGACTTTACTGCGACTTTCTGGGGCTTATGTACGGCCTGCGAAAGCTCCGCCACTCCCGGCAGAGGGACGATCTGGGCCGGGAGATCTGGCCCGAGGGCGTGGGCGAGTGCTGCAGTGCGCTGCTGGCGGCGGCGCCGAGACCGGTTTATATCTTTGATCCCGGCGCCTGCGACTGGGATGACAGCTTCCGTGCCCGCTATATTTATGAACATCTGAACGCCATCTGCCGTTCCCACCAGCCGGTACTGCGCTATTATTACGCGGGACTGCTGGACGGCAGGGAGCAGGAGGAGGGCCTGGCGGCCCGCCGGGGTCTTTTTTACACCGACCCCTGGACCGGCGAGGTGCATATGAAAAAGAGCGGTGAATTTTTCGCGGCGCTGGCCCACAGCGGCGGCGTCAGCGAAGCAGACTTCAAAGAATACGTGGCCGGGCAGAGCTACCGGCAGGGATGAGAGGAACTATGGAGAGATACGCTTTCCTCCCCACCAGCAAGGACGAGATGCTGGAGCGGGGCTGGTACTGGTACGATATACTGCTGGTTACCGGCGACGCCTATGTGGATCACCCCTCCTTCGGCGCGGCGGTCATTGGCCGCGTGCTGGAACAGGCGGGCTATCGTGTGGCCGTGCTGGCCCAGCCGGGTTTTAAGGATGCCTCCGCCTTCGAGGCCATGGGCAAGCCCGCTTTGGGCGTTTTTATCGGCGCGGGCAATCTGGACAGCATGGTGGCCCATTACTCCGCCGCCAAAAAGCGCCGGACGGAGGACTTTTACTCCCCCGGCAAGAAGATGGGGCTGCGCCCTGACCGGGCCTGCACCGTCTATGCGAAACTGGCCCGGGAGGCCTTTCCCCAGACCAGAATCCTCATCGGCGGCATGGAGGCCAGCCTCCGCCGCTTTGCCCACTACGACTACTGGGCCGATAAGGTGATGCCCAGCGTCCTTTTCGACGCCGGGGCGGACATCCTCATCTACGGCATGGGCGAGCGGGCCACCAAAGAAGCCGCGAGACGCATGAAAGCCAAAGAGAGCCTTGCGGGTATCCCCGGCAGCTGCGTCATGGCTGCCGAGCCCCCGGAAAAGGCCATCCGCCTTCCCTCTCTGGAGGAGGTGAGCAAGAGCCGCAAGCTCTATGCCGAGGCCACCGCCACCGAATACGCCGAGCACGACCCTGTCCGGGGCCGCACGCTGGCCCAGCGCCACGGAAGCGATTGGCTGGTCTGCTATCCCCCGGCTATGCCGTTGAATACCAAAGAGCTGGACGCTGTGGCCGCCCTCCCCTATACCCGGGAGGTGCATCCCATGTACGAAGCCATGGGCGGCGTGCCTGCCATTGAGGAAGTGCGCTTCTCCGTCATCCACAACCGGGGCTGCTTCGGTGCCTGCGCCTTCTGCGCCCTGGCCTTCCATCAGGGGCGGATGATCACGTCCCGCTCCCATGAGTCCGTTATCGCCGAGGTGGAGGCCATGACCCGCCACCCCCTCTGGAAGGGCTATGTGGCCGACATCGGCGGCCCCACCGCCAACTTCCGCCATCCCTCCTGCCAGAAGCAGCTCAAGAGCGGCATGTGTCCCAACAAGCGCTGCCTGGCCCCGGAGCCCTGTAAAAATCTGGACACCGACCACCGGGACTATGTGTCCCTGCTGCGAAAGCTCCGGGGCATCCCCGGCGTGAAGAAGGTTTTTGTCCGCTCCGGCGTCCGCTTTGACTATGCCCTTTACGATAAGGACGGGACATTCCTGGCCGAACTGGTGCGTCACCATGTCTCCGGGCAGCTGAAGGTGGCCCCGGAGCACTGCGTGGACAACGTCCTGGGTTACATGGGCAAGCCCCCTGTGGCCGTGTACGAGCGCTTTATGGAAAAGTACCGCTCCCTGAACCAGCGCTATTCCAAGGAGCAGTTTGTGGTGCCCTATCTCATGAGCTCCCATCCCGGCAGCTCTCTCCACAGCGCCATTGAGCTGGCCATGTACCTCAAGCACCATGGTATGCGCCCGGAGCAGGTGCAGGACTTCTACCCCACGCCGGGTACGCTGAGCACCTGTATGTACTATACCGGCATTGACCCCATGACCATGAAGAACGTCTACGTGGCCCGGGACCCCCACGAAAAAGCCATGCAGCGGGCCCTGCTGCAGTATATGAATCCCAAGAACGCCGATCTGGTCCGTGCCGCCCTTCGCAAGGCCGGCCGACAGGATCTCATCGGCTACCAGCGCGGTGCGCTGATCCGCCCCGAGGGGCCGCCGCCGGATAAAAAGAAGCCAAATAATAAAAGAAGAGCCCGTTAAGGGCTCTTCTTTTACACTTTCTCAAAATCCTCCGCCCCGTGTTTGCAGAGGGGGCAGACAAAGTCTGCCGGGAGGGCCTCTCCCTCGTACTCATAGCCGCAGACCGTGCAGCGCCAGACGGGCTTTTCCGCCGTTTTGGGCTGGGGCTTCGGCTTGATGCTGCTGTGGTAATAGGCATAGGTGGCGCTGGGCACCTCGGAGAGGTCGCCTTCGGCCATGACTTCGGCGATGAAGTGGATGTGGCTGCCGAGATCGATCTCCTGCACGACGCGCAGGCACAGAAAGCTGTTGCAGCCCTCGGTGACTACCTTGCAGTAATTGCCGGTTTCAAAGCAGCCGCCGAGCCCCTCAAACTTGTCCGTATCCCGGCCGGAGCGGAAGCCGAAGCGCTCAAAGAGGGAAAAGGGGGCGTTCTCCGCGAGAATGGAGACGTTGCACTTCTTTGTCTTCTGCAGCACCCCAGTGGTGTAGTTTGCCTTGTTGAGGGTGAGACTCACCCGGTTGGGGCTGGTGGTCAGCTGCACCACGGTGTTGCAGATGCAGCCGCTGTGGCGTTTGCCGTCGTTGATCGTGACAATGAACAGGCCATAGGAAAGCTTACGGGCAGCAGACATGGGAAGAACCTCCTTACAGGTATTCAAAGAGCCACCTTTTGGTGGCTCTTTATGATTTAGCAGAGGACGGAGCCGGCGGGGATGGTGTCGTCCAGAATGAGGAGCTGCACCTTCTCCTCGCCCTTTTCGGTGTGGGCGGCGGAGATGAGCATACCGTTGGACTCCTGCCCCATCATCTTCCGGGTGGGCAGGTTCACAATGGCGGCCACGGTCTTGCCGATGAGATCCTCAGGCTTGTACCACTTGGCGATGCCGGAGAGGATCTGGCGGGGGGTGCCGCTGCCGTCGTCCAGGGTGAAGCGCAGGAGCTTGTCGCTCTTTTTTACGGGTGCGCAGTCCATGACCTTGCAGACGCGCAGGTCGCTCTTGCAGAAATCGTCAAAGGAGACGGTTTCCTTGAAGGGCTCGATGGGATCCTTGGCGGGCTTGCTGAGCTCGGCGAGGGCCTCCAGCTCCTTCTGGGCATCGATGCGGGGGAAGAGGTTTTCGCCCTTGCAGACGGCGGCGTCTGCGGGCAGCACGCCCCACTGATCGGCCTTTTCCCACACGGCCAGAGACTTATCCAGACCGATCTGGGCAAAGAGCTTGTCCATGCTCTCGGGCATGAAGGGAGTCAGCAGCGTGCCGCAGATGCGGAGGGTCTCCAGGAGGTTATAGAGCACGCGGGCCAGACGGGGCTTGGTCTCCTCGGACTTCGCCAGCACCCAGGGAGCGGTCTCGTCGATATACTTGTTGCCCCGGGCGATGACTTTGAAGACCTCGGCCAGACCGTTCTGGAGCTGCAGGTGCTCCATCTGCTCCTCGTAGCGGCCGCGGAGACCACAGAGCATCTCCAGCAGCTCGGCATCCTCGGCACCTTCCGCCTGCTCGGTGGGCAGGGTGCCGCCGAAGTACTTCTGCACCATGGCGGTGGAGCGGGAGAGGAGGTTGCCAAGGTCGTTGGCCAGGTCGGAGTTGATGGTGGAGATCAGCAGCTCATTGGAGAAGTTGCCGTCGGAGCCGAAGGGGAAGGTGCGCAGCAGGAAGAAACGCAGGGCGTCCACGCCGTAGCGCTCGCTCAGCAGGTAGGGATCGATGATGGTGACGGTCTTGTTCTCCTTGGACTTGGAGATCTTGCCGCCGTCGATGACCAGCCAGCCGTGGCCGTAGACCTTTTTGGGCAGGGGCTCACCCATGCTCATGAGCATGGCGGGCCAGATGATGGAGTGGAAGCGGACGATCTCCTTGCCCACGATGTGCACGTCGGCGGGCCAGTACTTGTTGAAATCGTTGTACTTCTCGTTCTCGTAGCCCAGGGCGGTGATGTAGTTGGAGAGCGCGTCAATCCAGACGTAGACCACATGGCCCTCGTCGAAGTCCACGGGAACGCCCCACTTGAAGGTGGTACGGCTGACACAGAGGTCCTGCAGGCCGCCTTCGCAGTCGATGAAGTTGTGAACCATCTCGTTGACGCGGCTGGCGGGCTCCAGGAAGTCGCCGCCCAGCAGCAGCTCACGGATCTTCCCGGCGTACTTGGACAGACGGAAGAAGTAGGCTTCCTCCTCGGCGTACTTTACGTCACGGCCGCAGTCGGGGCACTTGCCCTCCACCAGCTGGCTCTCGGTCCAGAAGGACTCGCAGGGGGTGCAGTACATGCCGGAGTATTTGCCCTTGTAGATGTCACCCTTGTCGTACATCTTCTTGAAGATGCGCTGGATGCTGCTGACATGGTAGTCATCGGTGGTGCGGATGAAGCGGTCGTTGGAGATGTTCATCAGCTTCCAGAGATCCTTGATACCGCCTTCGCCCTCCACGATGCCGTCCACAAATTCCTGAGGGGTCTTGCCGGCAGCCTTGGCCTTGTCCTCGATCTTCTGGCCGTGCTCGTCGGTGCCGGTGAGGAACATGACGTCGTGGCCCAGCAGACGCTTATAGCGGGCAATGGCGTCGGTGGCCACGGTGCAGTAGGCATGGCCGATGTGGAGCTTGTCGGAGGGGTAGTAGATGGGCGTGGTAATGTAGTAAGACTTCTTTTCCATGGTCTTCTCTCCTTAAATCTATCGCTAAAAAATATTAAACGGGGGGTGCGGCCACAGCCTGAGCCTGAATATCCTCGGGATGGTAGTGGTACTCGCTGTAGAACCACTTGTAGTCATCCTCCGCGCCTTTGAGAATGGTGCCGTCGGGGCTGAGAACATGGCACCAGATGGTGGCCCGGGCGCCGGTAGCCACGGGGTTGCCGTCGGCGCCGACGAGGGTGGCATCGCCGTAGACGGGCATGGCACCGGAGAAGTTGATCTTCACGTAGGAGCCGTCGGTGTTGGTGCCCCAGACCTGAATGGTCACATAGCGGTTATCCTCGGTGACAAAGCACTTGAGGCGGATGGGATAGTCCCGGGAGTTTGTGAAAGCAAACTCCGGGCCGCCCCAGCTGACCGTGGCGTCCATGCCGGCGGTGAGATAACCCACGGGGAAGTAGTGGCAGCTGCGCTGGTCGATTTGCAGATCGGCCAGCAGGGCGGAGACAAAGAGGGTGGAGGACACCTGGCAGATGCCGCCGCCATACTCGTCGCGGACCTCGCCGTCGGCATAGGCCGGGGCCGGGAGCCAGCCGTTTTCCGGCGTGCGCTCGCCCAGACAGCTGTTGTAGTCAAAGCTCTCGCCGGGCTGGAGAATGACGGTATTCAAAAGCTCGCAGGCTTTGGCCACGTTGGCGATACGGCTGGGGCTGGAGCCGGAGAGGGAGGTGGTCTTTTCACCCAGCAGGTCACGGTAGAGCATGTTGTTCAGCTCCTCCTCCTGCAGTTCCGGTTCGGTGATCTGCAGGGGGATGGCCACGGTCTCGCCGTAGCCCGCTGCGGCCCAGATCTTCTTGGCCTCGGGCAGGTCGAAGGTGACACCCACCTGACTGGGGGTGGCCCCGCCGGTGCTGGGGTCGTAGGTGGAGGAAATGGCCTCGCAGCTAAGTTCCGCATGGAGGGCGTCCAGATCCATCTCCTCGTCGGTGTGCATATCCACCTCGTAGACGATGGGGGTGCGGTCGGCGCTCAAAATAGCGTCGGAGAGGACCTGTACAATGGTGTCCTCGTCGATATAGAGGGCATGGGCACCCTTGACGATGTTGACGCTGTACTGGCCCACGCGCATCTCGCTTTTGAGAAGTTCTTCGTTCACTTCCGCGGCCACGTCGCTGACCAGAGCGCGCAGCGCGTCTTCGTCCAGACTTCGCGTGCTGCCCAGCTCCAGCTCCGGCGTCTTGCCCAGGAAGCGGCAGTTCACATAGGTGATGAGGTTTTCAAAGAGACTGCCTTCGCGGCCATAGAGCCAGGCAGTCTCCGCCGCCTCCACGGAGGAGAGGGTCAGCCCTGCGTCCTCGGCGGTGACGGTGATGCTGTGCTCCATGGGCAGCTCCACGGTGACGGAAAAGTCCTTATAATAGGCACCTTCCCGCTCGCTGAGTACCCGCTTGGCCTGCTCCCGGCCCATGTAGCTGAGATCCACACCGTCGGCGGAGATGCCCGGGTAGATGGTTTCAATGCGCTGCACGGCATAGGCCGCGGCCACCGCGCCGCCGCAAAGCAGCGCCGCCAGACTCAAAAGCACCAGCAGGGCAATGAGAACACCCCGGTTCTTTTTCTTCTTTTTCTTTTTGGATGGGGGGGCCTTGGGCGGGGCCTTCTTGCCCGGCTTTTTGGCGGGCGGGGCCTTTTTGGGCCGCGGCGCGGGCGCGGGCTCCTCGTAAACAGGTTCGGCCTCCTCGTAAACAGGTTCGGCCTCCTCGTAAACGGGTTCGGCCTCCTCGTAAACGGGTTCGGCCTCCTCGTAAACGGGCTCGGCCTCCTCCTCGTAAGCGGGTTCTTCCCCGCTGCCGAGACCCAGCCCGGCAAAGAGGGCGTCCTCCTCCGCCTGGGTCAGCCCCCAGACCTCCCCGGTCTCGGGCCGGGGAGCGTTTCTTTTCTTTTTGTCGTTATGCTTTTTGATGGCTCTGTCCGCCTTTCTGTCTCGCTCAGTTCATGTACGGTTCGGAAGAACTGGGCAGGGGAATCTGCTCGCCCAGCTGATCAAAGGCTTCCTTGATCCAGGGGTTGGCGCTGAACTTTTCCTTGGTCTGTGCCTCCAGCAGGATGCCGATGAGGACGTTGGAGACCAGAAAGCCGCTGGCCGTGAAGCGCCAGCGATCCCGGTCGGTCTCGCCCCGGCGGTGGGGGACCCGGACGGCCCAGCCGTTGCGCCGGAATTCCTCCAGCACCTGCTCAAGGGGCTCAAAGTTGCTGCGGTAAACGTTGGTGTAGTCCCGGCGGCAGATGCCCATGGTGGTACGCATGCCCAGCATGATGTATTCCGCGGCCTGGTCTAGCTGGCCGATCTTCTCGCTCTCGTCGATGACGCTCTTGTCGCCCAACACGCCGGAAATAAAGCCACGGACATGGCGCATGTAGGAATAGCGCAGACCCGCCACATAGGAGTGGGCCCCGGCGCCAAAGGCTACGTATTCCTGCAGCCGCCAGTACTTGAGGTTGTGGCGGCTCTCGTAGCCGGGCCGGGCAAAGTTGGAGATCTCATACTGCCGGTAGCCGTGACGCTCCAGAAAGTCCACGGTGAAAAGGTACATATCCGCCTGCTCATCGTCGGTGGGGATCAGGGGGGAGTCGATGTACTGGCGGTACATGGGTGTACCCTCCTCCAGCCGCAGTCCGTAGCAGGAGAGGTGGGTGGGCTTGAGGGCGATGGCCTTGGCCAGCGTCCGGGCCCAGTCCTCCTTGGTCTGGCTGGGCAGACCGTAGATGAGATCCAGGCTGATGTTCCGGAAGCCGGCCTTGCGGGCCCGGCGGACGGCCATCTCCACCTGTCGCCAGCTGTGGCGGCGGCCGATGAGACGGAGGATCTCGTCGTTGGCGCTCTGGGCACCGATGGAGATGCGGTTGACGCCCTCGCGCTTCATGTTGCGCAGGTCCCGGCGCTTTACGCTGTCCGGGTTGCACTCCACGGTGACCTCGCTGCGCTTCAAAAGCCGGTCGGTGCGCTTGAGTTCCTGCATCAGCTCCACAATGCGGTTGGCCCCGTAGTAGCTGGGGGTGCCGCCGCCGAAGTAAACGGTGTCGAGATAGTATTCCCGGAGTCTCGGGAAGGCTTCCCGCATCTGAATAAGCAGCGCGTCCTGATAGTGGGGCATGAGCTTATCCTGATTGGCCACGCTGCAGAAGTCGCAGTATCCGCACTTCGAGGCGCAGAAGGGTATGTGTATATATACGCCGAGATGCTTATCGTCTTCGAACATGGGATACTCCTTGGGATGTTAGTTTAGAAAAGGCTGCAGATCAGCTCGGTGTAGGCGGAGGGATCGGCGGGGGTGTAGCCGGCGATGAGCTCCGCCTGGGTCAGCAGCACCTGAACCATGGCCCGGGCGCGCTCCGGGTTCTCGCTGCGCGCGCTCTCCAGCGCCTGGACGGCGGGGTGCTCGGCGTTGAGTTCCAGCACGCGGCTGGCCTTCAGGGCGTTGGGGTCCACGCCGGGAATGGTGCGGAAGTAGCGCTCCATGTCCAGGGTGATCTCACCCTCGGCGGAGAGGCAGACGGCGTGGTTCTTGAGTTTGTTGGTGATCTTTACGTTGACAACGCGGCCGTCGCAGCAGGAGAGGACGAAGTCCAGCAGCTCCCGCTTTTCCTCGTTGGCCTTCTCGCTCTCGGCCTTTTCCTCGTCGCTTTCGAGACCCAGGTCGTTGGCGCAGACGCTGCAGAGGCGCTTGCCCTCGTACTCGCCCAGAATCTCCGCCACGAACTCGTCGGCGTCGGAGACGAAGCAGAGGATGTCGTAGCCGTGAGCGCGGACCTGCTCGGTCTGGGGCAGGCTGGCCGCCCGCTGGGCGGTCTCGGCGCTGGCGTAGTAGATGTATTTCTGGTCTTCGGGCATGGCGGCCACGTATTCCTTGAGAGAGACCATCTTCTCCCGCTGGGCGGACCAGTAGAGGAGGAGGTCGCTGAGGAGGGCCTTCTTCATGCCGTAGTCGGCGGCCACGCCGAACTTCAGCTGGGGGCCGAAGACGGCGAAGAACTTCTCGTACTTCTCCCGGTCCGCCTCCATGAGCCGGCTCAGCTCGGCCTTGATCTTCTTCTCCAGGTTGGCGGCGATCATCTTCAGCTGCCGGTCATGCTGGAGCATCTCGCGGGAGATGTTCAGACTCAGATCCGGGGAGTCCACTACGCCCCGGACAAAGCGGAAGCAGTCGGGCAGGAGATCGGCGCACTTATCCATGATCATAACGCCGTTGGAGTAGAGACGGAGACCGGGGGCGTAGTCCCGGGTGTAGTAGTCCAGGGGTGCGCGGCCGGGGACAAACAGGAGGCAGCGGTAGCTGACCATGCCCTCGGCGTTGACGCGGATGACGGCCACGGGATCCTCGTTGTCGTGGAAGCTCTCCTTATAGAAGGCGATGCAGTCTTCCTCGCTGGCTTCCTTGCGGCTGCGCTGCCAGATGGGGATGCGGGAGTTGATGGTCTCCTCCACGTCCTGCATCTCCCAGGTCATCTTGGGGATGCCGTTCTCGTCGGTCTCGCCGGTGTCCTTCTTGACGCTGCGCTCCACGCTGGCCAGAATGGGCCAGCGGACGTAGTCGCTGTAGCGCTTGATCAGCTCCTCCTGCTTCCAGCCCTGGAGGTAGTCGCTGTAGCGCTCGGCATCGGTGTCGTCCTTGAGGGTGAGGATCACGTCGGTGCCGACGCTCTCCTTCTCGCATTCGCTGACGGTGTAGCCGTCGGCGCCGCTGCTCTCCCACTTGGCGCCCATGCTCTCGCCGTAGGCCCGGGAAACGACGGTGACCTTTTTGGCCACCATGAAGGCGGAGTAGAAGCCCACGCCGAACTGGCCGATGATGTCGATGTCGGCCTTCTCCGCGTCGCCCTCGGCCATGCCTTCTTTAAAGGCCTTGGAGCCGGAAAGGGCGATGACGCCCAGATTCTTTTCCATCTCGGCCGCCGTCATGCCGATGCCGTTGTCGCTGACGGTGAGGGTGCGCGCTTCCTTGTCGGCAAGGATGCGGATGCGGAAGTCCTCGCGGCTCATGCCAACCCCCTCGTCGGTGAGGGAGCGGAAGCAGAGCTTGTCAATGGCGTCGGACGCGTTGGAAATAAGCTCACGCAGGAAGATCTCCTGGTGGGTGTAGATAGAATTGATCATGAGATCAAGGAGCCGCTTGGACTCGGCCTTGAACTGCTTTTTTGCCATGGGAATAATGCCTCCAGTATAAAAAGATAGCTATGCAACTTAGTATTATATCCCTTTATTATGTTGATTGCAACCACGGATTTGACCGCAGCTATCTAAGATTTAGTGGGGTCGTATATAAAACACAGAAAAAAGTTTTGTAATTTGTAAAAAGAAGGGGTGTGGCAGAAATCATTCTGCTACACCCCTTTTGACTACAATGTTTAGCCATCAATCTTTTCTCAAAAAATAGCGGATAAAAACAACACCCAATGCTGCCACGATTCCCATATAGACATAGAGCAAAAAGAATTCTGCCGTTCCTTTTCCTGCGCCCCACGAAGCTGTCATCGATTCGTCCTTATACTCGTCTGTAATATCTTCACCATTCTTGTTCAGAAGACGAACATCATCCATATGCAAACCAATGATATCCTTATCCGAGAACCCCAATTCCCGTTCCAAGTCACTCTGCTCCATAATCCAGAGGAAGTTGGAGTCAGATAGTTCGTATGTTTTAACCGCAGTATATGGATTGATTCCGTCGTAGTCGAGCCCTATATAATGCACTTCGGCAGAGTAAATATCCCTGCAGTTATCGCCCGCCACCATATACAGTTTCCAATCGGTTCCCTTTGGCGTCAGGCTTTCCCCGTAAACACCGGCAGTATATTGCGACGGTCCATACGAGGCTTCAAGCGTCCGATACTTTCCGTTCACACCCCGAACAAGGTGCATGACACCATGCACATTTTCTTCATTATCAGCGCCAAAAAAGATAAATAGGTGATTATCTATCGTCTGCCATGAGACTGCACGCACCAGCGTTCCGGCCTTAACACCAAGGGACATCGTGCTGTCTTCCGGTAGTGGGATATAGTCACACACAGCTTCCAGTCTTCCAGCTTCCGTATTGGCATAGTGGAACTCCTGATCGTAAAGCCACCACATGCAAAACAGCGCTACGACGGCAGAGAGGATCGCAGCCATCAGGCGAGTCCGCTTCACGCGTTTCAAAAACTTCAGCGCACGCTGAGGCGCCTTTTCAACGGGGACCTGTACACGCATATCATTCTCCACCTGGCGGCAGGCCTCACAATGCTCAATGTGTTCTTTGACCATGTCGGAGGTCTCTGCCTCGGTCAATTCTTCAAGATAGGAAGGGAGCAGATCCCGAACCACGCAGCAGTCAAGCTTGGTTTCACGCATTGTTATCACCTCCGATAATCTTTACAAGTTCTTCCTTGCCACGATAAAAGCGAACGCGAGCCCATACCTCGCTGTGTCCAAGGATCTCACCAATGTCTCGGAAGGAGAAATCACCGGCCAATCGCAAATGGATTACTTCACGGGTTTCGGCGTCTAACTTTTGCATCGCTTGATATAAAGCGATTCGCTCCTGTTGGGCTTCATGCTCTTTTGCAGGGTCATCGGGAGCCGCAACACGAGAAAAATCGCTTTCTCCCACGAGAACGGTACGCTTACGGCGTTCCAGCTCCTTAAACCACAACCTTTTAGCAATCGCGCATAGCCACACTTGAGGTGTACTTTCTCCACGGTATGTATCTATGCTTTTCAGCGCCTGACAGAAAGTTTCTTGTGTCAGTTCCTCCGCTGTATCAGCCTCGCCAATCAGAGAAAAGAGATAGCGATATACAGCTTTGGCATACAGTTTATAAAGATCTTCGCCTTTATGTACCATGGCGGTCACCTCCTTCTGGTGGGTTTCTGTCTATTAGTTCTTTGAGAAAGCAATTCGTTACATATAATGCAAAATCTATATTTGCGATTTAATTATATCACAAAGTCAGCCATGCCTCTATTTTTACTTTTAGCAACCCTATAACAAGGGTGATTCGGTATGCTCCTTGTTCAGTTTTTTCTGTAGCATAAACCATATCTACCACACCTTATCTTAGATAGCCTTTGACCGCCGAGCCCTATCTTCACAAATAATAACAAAACG
>SVLG01000043.1 GCA_015068055.1 Oscillospiraceae bacterium
GCGCTTGGCCTGCTCACTGCGGCGCTTGCCCTCCCAGAAGAAGGGCTTGGTGACCACGCCCACGGTGAGCACGCCGGCATCACGGGCGATCTCAGCCACAACGGGAGCCGCACCGGTACCGGTGCCGCCGCCCATACCGGCAGTGATGAAAGCCATGTCCGCATCTTCCAGAGCCTTGGCAATGTCGTTGCGGCTTTCCTCCGCGCTGCGCTTGCCCACATCGGGGTCGGAGCCGGCACCCTGACCATGGGTCACCTTCTCGCCAATCTGAATCTTCTGATCGGCACTGGAAACCGCCAGAGCCTGACGGTCGGTATTGACAGCGATAAAATCCACACCCTTGGTGCCGCTGGCCACCATGCGGTTGACAACGTTATTGCCGGCACCACCGATGCCAATAACCTTCAGAGTCACCACATTGTCAGGACCGGATTCCAGAGTGAAAGCCATAATTATATTCCTCCCGTTTTGTATTTATGGGAATGTATCCACAGTATCAATTTATTGTATAACGATTTTAACCCGAGGTCAACTACATTATGTTGACTTCGTGTATTTTTTTGTAATTTCTGTCAATTGGGACTGAAATAGACACGGTTGCTGCCGGGGCTTGCGTCCACTTCCAGCACACCCGCGTCGCCGCTGGCCAGCTGGCCGATGGCGCTCTCCACCAAAGCAAGGCGCAGACCCATCTCCTCACTGCCGTTGAGGTGGACGGTGAAGCGCTCCTCATAACCGAACTGCGGATCGTTGAGATCCTCCAGATCCACCCAGTCGATCTTCTTGGAAAGACCGCGCTTCTGAAAGGTGTTAAGCAGCTCATACAGATAGGCGTCCTTCCCGGCGTCCTGCTCTCTAACCTGCATGATCTCACCGGCCACCGGCTGCAGCGGCTCCATATGCTCCACACGGATGAAATTCTTCGCTTCCTTGGCGTCGATCTTTTCCAGCAGCTTGCCGTTGGGGTTGATGAGCCAGTAGTCATCGCCAAAGCTGACGCAGGCCACCGCCTCGCTGCCGGTGACTTCCAGCACGATTTTGTTGGGCATGGCACGCTTCAGGCTGACACTTTCCACATAGGGCATGGTGGCGTAAATAGAGCTGACGGAGGAAAAGTTATTGATGAAAAGAAGGTTGACACCCTTTTCAAGACCGGAGGCCGCCAGAATTTCCTCATCGGTATAAACCGTATCGTTTACCACCTGAATAACGGAAACCCGGAAAAAAAGGCTCATGAAAATGATCGCCGCCACTGTCAGCAGTATCAGCGCCAACGGCCCGTAGAGGGCATTACGTTTTATTCTCGCGTTTCTTTGTTCATCCATGCTCTCCGCTCCTGTTTCTCATCCGTATCCTCTACCACTATATCCGCGCCCAGAGAGCGCAGCCGTTCATCCAGATGCTCGTAGCCCCGGAGGATATGCCCGCTGTCATAAATCAGCGTCTCCCCCTCGGCACCCAAAGCCGCCGCCGCAAGGGCTGCGCCGCCCCGCAAATCCGGGCTGCACACGGCCCCGCCGTACAGACTCTTTACCCCGCGGACCAGTGCCAGACTGCCCCGGGTCTCTATATCTGCCCCCAGCTTGGTAAGCTCATGGGCATGACGATAGCGATTTTCAAAAATGTTCTCAATAAACACCGCCGTCCCCGTGGAGCGGGCACAGGCCGCCATCAGCAGCGGAGCCGCATCCGTTGGGAAGCCGGGATAGGGACGGGTGACGATGGCGCCGGGGGAACGCAGCGGCTCAGTCACCGTAATGCGCAGGTCGCTGCCCGTACTATGTAAAACACAACCCATATCGCTGAGAGCCCGGAGAGTCAGTTCCATGCTCTCCCGCTCCACATCCCGCAGTTCCAGTTCACCGCCCGCACAGGCCGCACAGCAAAGCCAGGTGGCCGCCACGATGCGGTCGGAGGGGATGCGGACAGCGGCAAAAGCTTTGGGCCGAAAGCCCGTTACACGGATCACCGGTGTCCCGGCGCCGTATACCGCAGCGCCCAGCTCCCGCAGATAGTTTTGCAGCGTTACAATCTCCGGCTCCCGGGCGGCGTTGTAAATCACGCTGTCGCCTTCGGCAGCGCAGGCCGCGATCATGGCGTTTTCCGTAGCGCCTACACTGGGCAGACGCAGATATATCTCCGCACCCCGAAGCCGCTCCGCCCGGCAAATGATCTCCTCCCCTTCCTGCCGCACCTCCGCACCCAGACGGCGCAGAGCGTGCAGATGCAGATCCACCGGGCGCTTGCCCAGTTCACAGCCGCCGGGAACAAAGATATGTGCTTCGCCGCAGCGAGCCAGCAAAGGCCCCAGAAAGATTACCGAGGAGCGCATGCGATGCATCAGCTCCCGGGGAATATCACAGCGGCTCAGTTCCCGGGAGTCTATTTCCAGCCGATCCCCGGAGCGCAGAGCGCTGCAGCCCAGATGACGAAGGATGTCAACGGCAGCCTCCACATCGGAAAGCTCCGGGCAGTTTGTAAGCTCCGTCTCGCAGCCGCTGAGAAGTGAGGCTGCTATGATGGGAAGCACCGCGTTTTTCGAACCCTGTACGCCCACGCTTCCGCTGAGTCTGTTTCCGCCTTTGATATGCCAAACGCTCATAATCCTTCCCCCGCACAGCAGATTTCACGTCATACTATGCAGAGGTCGGGAATGTTGACCGCGTGTTTTTTTACTCGCCGGCCAGCTCCAGAACGATGCCGCAGATCTCATCCGTGGCACGCCGGACGGAAAGGCCGGACATGGCCGCACTCATGGAGGCGAGCTTCTCCCCGTCCGCGAGAAGGGCATTCACCGTCTCGCTGAGGCGCTCGGCCGTAGCCTCCCGCTCGGGGATAACAACAGCGCCGCCGGCCGCACCCAGAACCATGGCGTTCTTCATCTGGTGATCGTTGACCACATTGGGGCTGGGCACCAGAATGCAGGGCTTCCCCATGGCGGTAAGCTCCGCCAGAGTGGACGCACCGCTGCGGCAGAGGAGAATATCCGCCGCGGCCATGAGCCGGGGCATGTCGAAGATGTAGTCGCGGATCTCAAAGCCCTTTTCCTCCCAGCCCTCAAGCTTCAGCTCATCGCGCATATAGGCGCACATGGGCTCATAGCCCCGCTTGCCGGCGGAATGGACAAAGCGGAAGGTGGGCTTTTCCATATTCATGCCCACAAAGCGCGCCACAGTCTTGTTCATCTCGGTGGCGCCGAGACTGCCCCAGACAGAAACCACCAGGGGCTGTTCCGCCGGAATACCCAGAGTGGCTTTGGCCGCAGCCTTATCCTCACGAAGGAAGTCCATCCGCACCGGGGTACCGGTAACACGGACTTTTTCAGGCTGCTGATAATTGACTCTGGCGCTTTCAAAGCCCACCATAATGGTGTTTACGTGCTTTTCCAGCTTACGGGTGGTAAGACCCGGTTCCGCGTTGGACTCATGCACCAGCGTGGGAATGCCCAACGCCGCCGCCTGACGCAGCACCGGGAAGCAGACATAGCCGCCGGTACCGATGACCACATCGGGCTTAAAGTCCCGGATGATCTTTTTTGCCGCCGGCATAGCCGTCACAAGATCCCAGGCCGCCTTCACATTGTGCCTGAGGCCCGCCAGAGAGAGGCTGCGGCTGAGGCTGGAAATGGAGATGGCGCGGATGTCATAGCCCTCACGGGGAACCAGTTCCGTCTCCATCTTGCCCCTGGCCCCTATAAACAGAATTTCACAGTCGGGCAGCAGTTCCTTCAGCCGCCCGGCCACGCTGATGGCGGGGTTAATATGTCCGGCGGTTCCGCCGCAGGTAAAGAGAAATCTCATATCTTATCCTTTCTCTCAGCGGTTGCCCGGCATTTCCCGGGACACGCTCAGCAATATGCCGATCTCGGCCAGCTGTATCAGCAAAGCCGTGCCGCCGTAACTGAACAACGGCAGAGATATGCCTGTGCAGGGGATGAGGTTGGTGCAGACCGCCACATTTAAAAAGGTTTGCAGCGCCAGCATGGAACTGATACCCACGCCCACCAGAAAGCTGTAGCGGTTGGCAGCGTGGATGGCGATGGTGTAGCCGCGGATGATCAGCAGGGCAAAAAGACAGAGGATCAGCCCCGCGCCCAGAAAGCCCAGTTCCTCGCAGACCACGGCAAAAATAAAGTCGTTGTGTTCTTCGGGCAGATACAAATACTTCTGACGACTCTGCCCCAGTCCGAGCCCCAGAAAGCCCCCGGAGCCGATGGCATAGAGAGACTGGACAATCTGCCAGCCCTTGCCGGAGAGGTCGGAGAAGGGGTCCCGGAAGGCCTCTACCCGGGCAGCCACATAGGGCACAAAGCTCACGGCGATCACAGCTCCCACAAGGAGGATGCCGCCTGCACCGATGAACCAGCCCAGCTTCACACCGCCTACAAAGAGCATCACCGCCGCAATGGCAAGGACGATGATGGAGGCGGAAAAATGCGGTTCCAGCACCAGCAGCCCCACAACGAGCAGCAACAGCAACGCAAACGGGGCGATACCCCAGCGGAAGGTACGCATTTTGTCCCCGCGATGACAGATAAGCCGGGAAGCAAACAAAATCAACGCCACCTTCACGATCTCCGACGGCTGAAAGGTGGTAAAGCCCAGAGAGATCCAGCGTTTCGCGCCGTTGACCTCCACGCCCACCACCAGCACCAGCGCCAGCGCCGCCACGGCAGCGGCCATGACAAGGGGGGAAAGCCGATAGTAAAGGTCCATGGGCAGCCGGGAGCAAAACAGCATCACGGCTACACCGGCCAGCGCAAAGACCAGCTGACGGATGAAGTACCAGGCGGCGTTGCCGCCGGTCTCCCCCTGCAGATCGTAATAGGCGCTGGCAAAGCTGGCCGAAAGCACCATGATGACGCCCATAGCCAACAGGAAAAGCGTAAGGAAAAGGAGGGGCATATCCAGTCGCCCCGGCCGCTGCCTCTCCGCTGCATCCAGTGCAGGCAGAGGCACCGCATTATACTGCAAAGAGCTTCCTTTCCCGGGCGGAAAAAAGACTTACACGCTGAAACGATCCATAACACCCAGCAGAGAGATGAGGGCCATCAGCAGTGTCACGCCCGTAAAGAGAGTGAAGATCTCTTTCTCTGTCCATTTTTTACCCAGCCAGCCGCCCATCTCCAGATGGTGGTGGTAGGGCGCCATTTTGAAAATGCGCTTGCCGTGGGTCAGCTTGAAGTAACCCACCTGAATGATGTCGCTGAGAGTCTCCCAGAGGGGCATGATGCAGAGCGTCACCAGAATCAGGGGCATATCCATGGCAAAGGCCATGCCGCTGATGCAGCCGCCCAGGAAAAGGGAGCCGGTGTCGCCCATGAAGATTTTGGCGGGGTTGAAGTTGTAGATCAGGAAGCCCAGCAGAGCGCCGATCATACCGGAGGAGAAGATGCCCAGTTCCTCAAACTCCGCACCCCAGAAGAAGGCGATGGCAGTAAAGCCCAGAAACACGGCCGTGCATGTACCGCCGGCGAGACCATCCACGCCGTCGGTGATGTTGATGGCGTTGACCGTGCCCACGATGACGAAGGCCGCAAAGACGAAGTACAGAACTTCGGGGATGTCTACGGTAACATCGGCAAAGGGAATATAGAGATGGGGCTGCAGATAGCCGAAGCGGCGCAGCAGAAAGAGGAAGCAGATGGCCGCGGCCAGCTGCAGAAGAAACTTCGCTTTGGCGCTCAGGCCGGTGTTCTGCTTATGGCGGAGCTTCTCATAGTCGTCCAGAAAGCCGATGGCGCCAAAGACCATGCCGAAGACCAGCACAAAGATATGGCCCCAGGAACCCTTCAGCGTAAACTCAAAGCCCACCGTGAGACAGACCACGGCGATGGCCACCATAAACATGAAGCCACCCATGGACGGAGTGCCGCTCTTACTCATGTGCCAGTTGGGGCCGATCTCCTTGATGTGCTGCTGCACCTTGATCTTGCGCAGGAAGGGAACCAGAAAGGCACCCACACCACTGGAGACCATAAACCCAATGGCCAGAGCCAGAATCAGCTTCATTGTCGTCATTGTTTTTTCCTCTTACTCTCTTTATTTGCGCGCTGCTCTCTCTTTGAGATAGTCCGCCACGATCTCGCGCTCATCCATATGGATCTTTTCGTGGCCGATGATCTGATAGTCCTCGTGGCCCTTGCCGCAGAGGAGGATCACATCACCGCTCTGGTGATTGTCGATGGCATACTGAATGGCCTTGATGCGGTCGGCAATGACCACATAGGGGGCCCCGCCCTTTTTTACACCCGGCACGATCTCGACGATGATGGCGTCCGGATCCTCGGTGCGGGGATTGTCGGAGGTGACCACCACAAAGTCCGCCAGCCGGGCGGAGATTTCACCCATAATGGGCCGCTTTTTCCGGTCCCGGTCGCCGCCGCAGCCAAAGAGCATCACAAGGCGCCGGGGCGCCACCTGACGCAGGGTGGAAAGGACATTCTCAATGGCATCGGGGGTCACGGCATAGTCGATGAAGATGCTGTAATCGCCGTCGGTGGGTACGCTTTCCACGCGGCCCTTGGCGCCTTTGCAGCTCTCCAGTGCCTCGCAGCACTCTTTGAGCCCCACACCCAGCATACGGCAGCAGGCGATGGCGGAAAGGGCATTGTACACAGAGAAGGCGCCGGGGATGTGGAGCTTTGTGCGATGAAGCTCACTGCCCTCCATGGCGCAGAAGCGCACGCTGTCACTCTCCAGGCGGATATCGTGGGCGGCCAGATCCGCGTCGTGGCGTTTGGTGGAGAAGGTGTAGACCCGCTCTGCGTTTTTCATCACCGTATCGTACCAGCCGTCGTCCAGATTGGCGCAGGCATGGTCACAGTTTTTAAAGAGCAGAGCCTTGGCTTCGGCATAGTTTTCCATAGTCTCATGGAAGTCCAGATGATCCTGTGTAAGGTTGGTGAAAAGGCCCACGGCAAAACGGACAGCAGCCACCCGATGCAGCACCAGAGAATGGGAAGAAACCTCCATCACACAGTAGCCGCAGCCGGCATCTGCCATGCGGCGGAAGAGAGCCTGCAGATCGCAGGACTCTGGTGTGGTGTGTTCGGTATGAATTTCCTCATCGCCGATCATATTAACAACGCTGCCCACCAGGCCCACCTTGGCCCCCAGCGTCTTTTCCAGAAGCTGTTTCACCAGAAAGGCGGTGGTGGTCTTGCCGTTGGTGCCGGTGATGCCGATAATTTTCATCTCGGAGGCGGGATCCCGGTAGAAATTCCGGGCAGCCAGAGCCAGACCCAAACGGCTGTCGCTGCAGCGCACCCAGGTTCCGCAGCCTTCGGGTACATCCTCACAGAGGATAGCGGCTGCACCCTTTTCAAGGGCCATGGGGATAAAGCGGTGACCATCGGCGGTAAAACCCTTTACCGCCACAAAAAGATCGCCGGGCTGCACCTTCCGGGAGTCGTAGCATACACCGGTGCAGTCCGTGTCCATGGCCGCTGCGGCAGCCCGGACATCTATATCCTTGAGTATTTCACAAAGTTTCATATGTGCCTCCCGTCCGTTAATATCGTCCGTAGTTGCTTTCATTTTGATGAATGAGACTTACGCGGATTACGGTGCCGCGTTTTGCCTCGCTGCCGGCCGCATAGTTCTGTGCGGCCACATATACGTCCTCCCCATCGGAGAGAAGGCCGTTTTCGGTGCAGAGGAAAAGCCCCAGACTGCCCAGCAGATCCCGGGCCTCCTCGTAGCGCAGCCCGGTCAGCTCCGGTACGGCGGTACTGCTTTCCGCAGCCGCCTCCCCAGCATAGAGGATGACGGTGCTGCCCTGCGCCACCAATGCGCCCTCCCGGGGAAGCTGGTCGGTAACGCGACTTCCGCTGCCCACCGTACGGCAGACGAAGCCCGCTTCCCGGAGAACCTGCTCCGCCTCGCCCAGGGCAAGGTTTTGCACATTGGGTACATTTCGGTCGGCCAGAGCGCTTTCTTCCTCATCCAGCTTCGGCGCGATCCCCAGCGTCGGCAGAGTGTCGGCAAAAATTTTCCCCACCACCGGGGCCGCCATCTGGCCGCCGGAGATGTAGATGCCGCTCTCGCTTCCCGGCGTATCCAGCAGCACCAGCACGGCAATTTCCGGGGACTCCGCCGGGGCATAGCCGATAAAGGAGACGATATACTCCTTCTCTCCTCCGGCGACGTCCTGGGCCACTTTTTCGCTGGTGCCGGTTTTCCCAGCTATGCGGTACCCGGCCACCCAGGCATTGCGCCCGGTACCCTCATTCTTATCGCAGACCACCTGTTCCAGAATGGCATTGAGTTTCCGGCTGGTGCTTTCGGAGATCACCTGCCGAAGCACCGTGGGTTCATAGGTTTCCACCGAGCCGTCCGGGGCGGTGACGCTCTCCACAATGCGCGGCTCCATAAGATAGCCGCCGTTGCAGCAGGCACTGACAGCCATGATCAGCTGCAGAGGGGTTATATTGAAGGTCTGGCCAAAGGACGCCGCTGCCAGCTGCGAAAGATTTTCGCTGCTGCAGAACACGTCCCGGCTCCACCAGATGCTGCCGCTCTCGCCGGGCAGGCTTATGCCCGTTTTACCGCTGAGCGAGGCCGCACTGTCGGGGTTCCCCTTAAAAAAGCCAAAGGCCTCGGCATATTTATAAAAGGTTTCCGTGCCGATGCGAAGGCCGATATTGGCAAAGGCCACGTTGCAGGAGTGCTGCGCCGCCTGCGTCAGCGTTTGGGAACCATGGCCTGCATGACGCCAGCAGTGCAGAGGCTTACCCCGGCCGGGAACGCTCATGCTGCCGCCGCAGTAAAAGCTGCTCTGCTCGTTCACCAGCCCTTCCTCCAGCGCCATGGCCAGCGTGATGATCTTGAAGGTGGAGCCGGGTTCATAGGTATCGGAAATGGCCTTGTTGCGCCACTGACGCTGCTGGGCGGCGGAGAGAAGGGCAGCCCGTTCTTCCTCGGGCGCGGCGTCGATCTCTGCGCGGATCTCATCAGAAACCAGCTGATAGTTATTGAGATCGAAGCTGCCCAGCGACACCATACCCAGGATCCCGCCGCTGCGGGGATCCACGGCAATGGCTGCCGCACCGTTTTTGACATCGTAATCCACGATGGCCTGCTTCAGGTGCTTTTCAAGATAGTACTGCACCGCCACATCCAGCGTGAGTTTTATATCCGAGCCGTCCTCTGCATCCAGATACTCCTCGTAGGCGGCAAAAAGCATATCCGTGCCCGCGGAATTCTTCAGCCGCTCCACACTGCCGCTGCGGCCGGTGAGTATCTCATCAAACGTATATTCTACACCAGAAAGCCCCGTGTTGTCCATGCCTGTAAAGCCAATTATGTGGGCTGCCAGAGAAGAATATGGGTAATATCGACGGGTATCACTCTCTATTTTAACACTTTTCAGTTGATTTTCCGTTTTGAAGCGCCGGACGGCGTCCGCGGTTTCGTCCTCCACCTTCCGCGCTACGGTCTTGTACCAGCTCTTTCTGTCGCTGCAGAGTTCGAGGATTTTTTCTCTGTCCACGCCCAGAATGGCGGAAAGTCCATCGGCAATGAACGCCGGGTCCTCCCCGTTCATACGCATCTCGGCGGGACTTAAATAGATGGTGCTGGCAGTGGCGCTCATGGCCAGAACATTTCCGTTTCGGTCCAGTATGCGTCCCCGCACCGCCGGGACCGCCGTGGAACGCAGCTGCTGCTCCAGCGCCGCACTCTCATAGCGCTCATGGTCCAGAATCTGGATGCGGAACATCTGACATAGCAGCACAATAAAAGCAACTATGCCGCACACTATCAAAAGGAACAGTGCGCGGCGAAGCATCATTCTGTTGGGGGGACGGTCTTTACCCGGCTGCTGCATATTCGGCATGAAAGGACTCCTTTGTCACAGTGGGATGTTTATAACAGTATACAGCTTCCTCATCGGAAACATGTCTCCCACCAGCGCCGAAACCGGTCGCAGCCTTCCACATACAGGATCATCACCCTGTCCGCTTCCGTATGCTCCTCATAGTGAATCTGCCCGCTTTGCCGCCGCTGCAGCCCCAACTCCTCCAGAGCATACTTCTCTGCCGCTTCCAGATCTGTATAGACCACAAGGCCCCTTTGCAGCTTTTCGTTTTCCTCCTCCAACAACCTGATCTCGTCTTTTACCAGGGAAAGCTCCGCGTTTACCGCTGTAAGCTCCATTCGTCCCAGCAGGGAAAACACCAGCAGCACGGCGGCAAAAAATAAGCCGCCTGCCGCACCGTTTGCGACGCTGCCGCCGCCCTGCCGTGTTCTTTGTTTCAAACGCGCTCCGCCACGCGCAGATGCGCGCTGCGGGCACGGGGGTTTTCTTCCAGTTCCTGCTGAGAGGCCACAATGGGCTTGCGGCTTACGCTGCGCATAGTCTTTACAAAGCCGCAGGTACAGACCGGAAAGTCTCTCGGACAGGTACAGCCGTCCTCACGGCGGTGGATGGCCGCCTTGGCAATGCGGTCTTCCAGCGAATGGAAGGTGATGACACAGAGTCGGCCGCCGACCGCCAACCGATCCATGGCCGTCTCCAGCATCTCCCGCTCGGCATCCAGCTCATCGTTGACGGCAATGCGGATGGCCTGAAAGCTGCGCTTGGCCGGGTGCTGTTTTTCCCGGAGCGCCGCCGCAGGCATGGCGCCCTTGATGATGTCCACCAGTTCCAGCGTGCTGTCGATGGCCTTCTGCCTACGATAATTCACGATCGCGCCGGCGATGCGGGGGGCATAGCGTTCCTCGCCGTAGTCCCAGAGAATCTGCCGAAGCTGTTCCTCGCTCCAGCGGTTCACCACCACCCAGGCGGAGGTGGTATCCGTCCGGTCCATACGCATATCCAGCGGCGCATCGGCCATATACGAAAAGCCCCGTTCAGCCTCATCCAGCTGCGGGGAGGAAACGCCCAGATCAAAGAGCATTCCATCAGCCTTTTCAACGCCCTGCTCATCCAGAATACGGCCCAGATCCCGGAAATTCCCGTGGACAAAGGTGATACGATCGGCATAGGGAGCCAACCGCTCTTTCGAGCGGGCAATGGCGGTTTCATCCCGGTCGATGGAAATGAGCCGCCCGGTGGTGAGTCGCTTTGCGATCTCGCCGGAGTGGCCGCCAAGGCCCAGTGTCCCGTCCACATAGATGCCGGTGGGGTCAATATTCAGACTGCTGATGCTCTCGGTCAGCAGCACACTTATATGCTTTGCCATCAGAATTCCAGCTCCTCCATTACCGCGGCGATATTCTCCGCCGTCATTTCCAGGGCGTTGACTTCCTTCCATCGCGCCCTGTCCCAGATCTCCGCATGGTTGTTGCAGCCGACAACCGTCACATCCTTGCTGAGTCCGGCGAAGTCACGCAAATTCTGGGGCAGCAGGATGCGCCCCTGGCCATCCGCCTCGCAGCGGGCCGCCATGGCAAAGAGCGGGCGCATTTTTCGCTGCTGCACATAGGGCATGGCGCTGCACTTGTCACTGAAGGCCGTCCAGCTCTCGGAGGAATAGACGCAGAGACACCGTTCCATGGACACCGTCACAAAAAAGACGCCGCCCAGCTCGTCCCGCAGCCGCGCAGGCATAAATACACGGCCTTTGGAGTCCATGCTGTGTTCGTATTCGCCTGTCATGGCTGTCCCTCCCCCTCAGCGTTTTATGGGAAAACGATGCACTTTCCACCACTTTCCACCACTTTGTTTCCATTATAGGGGGCAAAAAATGAAATTGCAAGAGTAAAATTTCAAGACTTTTTGCCAATTTTTTCATGCGTTTTTTCGTCATCAAAGACATTGTGCCGCCCGGCGCATTTTCACGCCGGACGGCACAAAATGTAGAAAATTCAAGGAAAAAAATTTTTAGAGGATCACATCAATGACGGGGACATCTTCTTCCTCCGCAACGCTCGCGGCTTCCACCACCGCCTCCTCACGGATCTCCTCCTCCGCTTCCTCCTGCACGGGGGCGGTCACACCGGTGATGCTCCGGAAGCGGGCGCGGGACTGGCGCACATCGTCCAAAGCGGCGGCCACCGCTTCCTCTGTGCGTCGCAGGGCATCGTCCACGTACTCGCTGGCCACACGCTTGAGCTCACGGCTCTTGGTCTCGGCGCTGGTCATCATATCGGTGGAGCGCTGACGGGCCACACGGACGATCTCCTGACTGTCCACCATACGCCGGGCCTGTTCCTCCGCCTGACGGCGCAGGGCGTCGGCCTCCTTGCGGGCGTTGGAGATAAACTCATCCCGGGCAGAGACCAGCCGTCTCGCCTCGGCCACTTCCACGGGAAGCCGGGCCTTCATCTCGTCCAGCAGACTCAAAGCTTTCTCCCGCTCGATGATGCACTTTTCCTGACCCAGGGGCACTCCCCAGGCCTCTGCGATCATCTGATACAAAACCTCGATTATCTCAAGGGCGCCATGTTCCATTTTCTCTGCCTCCCATGTATTTTTCTCAGGTAGCCCGGGAGATCACCGTCAGCTTGATCTTCCCGTAGCGGTATTCCTTGGTGGTACCATATTCCGGCGGCACGGCTTTCACCGTCTCCTCTTTCCGGGTTTCAATGGCCATTATACCACCCTTTGCCAATATGTCAAACTCCACAATGGCCTCAACCGCCTTATCTTCCAGACCTTTTCCGTAGGGCGGGTCGATAAAGATGAGATCAAAGCTCTCCGGACCGCAGCCGCGGAGATAGCCAAGAGAG
Source organism: Oscillospiraceae bacterium (assembly GCA_015068055.1). The sequence goes on from SVLG01000043.1 coordinate 12,675, forward strand.
TCGCAGCGCTGCACCTGGGCCTTAAAGCCGCAGCGGCTCAGGTTGTCTGTAATTATGTCAACCGCCTTCTTGCTCTCGTCCAGAAAGAGGCAGCCGGCCGCTCCGCGGCTCAGGGCTTCGATGCCCAGCTGACCGGTACCGGCGAAAAGATCCAGCACACGCCGGCCCTCCACGTCAAACTGCACGATATTGAAAAGCGCCTCCTTCACCTGATCGGTGGTGGGACGAATATCCATTCCTTCGGGTTCCCGGAGCTTACGGCCCCGGACAGAGCCGGTGATCACTCGCATGCTTCTTCCTCCTTGCTTTTGTGGAAATATTCGTAAACCGTCCGGGCCGTTTTGGGACCCAGTACGGCGGCAAGCTCCTTTTCCGTGGCGGCTCTTACGGCCCGGAGACTGCCGAAGCGCTCCCACAGGAGGCTGCGGCGCTTCTCACCGATGCCGGGGATCTCCTCCAGTTTGGAGGGAGACACGCTGTCCCGGAGGGAGCGATGGTACTCAATGGCAAAGCGATGGGTTTCTTCCTGAATGCGGCCCACCAGGGAAAACACGGCGGGATTCGCCTGTATGCCGATCTCCCGGCCTTCGGCGGTAATAAGAGCCCGGGTACGGTGGCGGTCGTCCTTGACCATGCCAAACACCGGGAGGGAAAGGCCCAGCTCAGTCAGGGCGCTCTCCGCCGCGGCCGCGTGCTCCGCGCCGCCGTCAATGAAAAGGACATCCGGCTTTTCCGCGAACTTCTCATCCCCCTCCAGCATACGGGCAAAACGCCGCGTGATGGTTTCAAACATGGAGCCATAGTCGTTCTGATGCTCCACGCTTTTCATGCGGAACTTGCGGTAAGCCTTCTTCAAGGGTTTGCCGTCCACATGGACGGTCATGGCGGAGACGATGCCAAAGTCGCCGGTGTTGGAGATATCATAGGCCTCGATACGCCGGGGCGTCTCCGAAAGATCCAGTGCCTTCTGCAGCCATTCCAGCGTCCGCAGCCGCCGCTCATTCTGGGAGGTGGCACGCAGGATCTCCTCACGGGCGTTGGTCTGGGCCTTTTCCAGAAAGGCCGCCCGGTCGCCCCGTCTGGGCTGCTCCACGGACACCTTTCGCCCGGCCAGAGAGCTGAGCCACGCCTCCAGCTCCTCCCGGTCTTCGGGTTCGACGGGCAAAAGGATGGTCCGGGGCCAGGAAGTTCGGTTAACATAATATTGACGCAGTAAGGCCGACAAAGCCTCGCCGTCGCTCTCCATGGGTTCGGGCAGGAGCATAAAGTCCTTACCGCTGAGGTCGCCCCCCACATAGTGGAGCACGGTAAAACAGCAGCGTGCCCCCCGCTGGAAGCCCACGGCGTCCGTATCGGCTCTGGCGGTGGCAATGACGCGCTGACGGTTTTCAAGGTTGGTAACGGCTTTCAGCCGGTCACGGAGCCGGGCCGCCTCCTCAAAGCGGAGGTCCTCGGCGGCAGCCTCCATAGCGTTTTGGAGCTGTCTGGCAAGCTCAGCGCTCTTTCCCTCCAGAATCAGCACCGCCTGACGCAGCACAGCCCGGTACTCTTCCTCGCTGTACTCACCCCTGCACCAGCCCCGGCAGGCGCCCAGCTGGTACTGCAGGCAGGGCCGCCCCTTCCCCAGATCCCGGGGGAAGCGGCGGGAGCAGGTGGGCAGCTGCAGGGTCTTGCTGAGGACATCCAGCAGTTCTTTGGTCTGGCCCCGGGAGCCAAAGGGCCCGAAATAGTGGGCCCCGTCATTGGCAGCCCGGTTGCAGAGCTCCGGCTTCGGCCAGGGTTTTGAGTCCTCCAGACGCAGGAAGGGGTAGCCCTTGTCATCCTTCAGTAGGATATTATAGTGGGGCCGATGGCGCTTGATCAGGGAATTTTCAAGAACCAGCGCCTCAAACTCCGTGGCGGCCACGATGACGTTGAAATCCGCCACCTTCTCCGCCATGGCAGCCACCTTGGGATGGTGGTCGCCGTGGAAGTAGCTGCTGACGCGGTTCTTGAGTTTCTTAGCCTTGCCCACATAGATGACTTCGCCATGCTCGTCCAGCATCAGGTAGACCCCGGGCAGCAGCGGCAGTTTATTCGCTTTTTCCCGCAGAGTCTCCAGCCGGTCCGTCATACCGCTTCTTCCTTCTGCTTATCGCCCAGAATACACCAGAGGGTGATGGTCACGATGACCACGCTGCCGCCCAGCAGGGCAAAGATGCCGGGCTTTTCCCCATAGATCAGAAGCACCCATACAGGGTTCAGCAGCGGCTCCAGCGCCGCGATCAGCGAGCAGGCCAGGGCCGGACAGCTGGCGGAGGCAAGCGCATAGAGGATATAAGGCAGGCCCAGCTGGAAAACACCCAGAACAATGATCAGAAACACCGGCAAAAAGCTGAAGTCCATGCTGCCCGCCGGGAAGAAGGGCAGGCCAATGAGACTGGTGAGAACCTCGCAGACGAAGATGCTGCTGAAGCGCTCCGCCCCCTGCGCCTCACCCATGCACATATACATGAGGCCCATGGCCGCACCGGCGGCCACGCTGATGAGGTTGCCCGCCAGCTGACCGGCATCCATCTGGTCAAAGAAAAAGAGGGCAATGCCCAAAAGGGTGCAGAGCACGGCTGCCACATCGGCTTTTCCAAAACGCTTGCCCAGGAAGAACGCCGAGAAAAGCAGCAGAAACACCGGAGCGGTATACTGCAGCACAATGGCGTTGGCCGCGGTGGTCATCTTGTTGCCCAGCACAAAGAGCGTGCAGCAAAGGCACATGGCCGTACCTGTAAGGAGCGTCTGCCGGTTGATGATCAGGGGCAGCTTACGCAGACGGATATAGACGATTACGGTGATCCCGGCGAAAAAAGCCCTGGCCCCGGCGATGGCCATGGGATGCCAGGGTATATACTTGAACATGATGCCCGCCATGCTCCACAAAAGGGCACAGAGCAGCATCTGAAGAATGCCTTTTCTTTCCGCTTTCATGCTTGCCTCCATAGGAAAACAAGGGCGTGCTCACAGAACACGCCCTTGCCGCTTTGTTGATCGCAATTATTCGGAGAAATCAGACGCTACCAGCGCCGCCAGGGTCTCGATGGCCTCGTCCTCATCCGCGCCGTCGGCGATGATGTTGATGGCAGTGCCCTTCACGATGCCCAGAGAGAGGACACCCAGCAGGGACTTGGCATTGACGCGGCGCTCTTCCTTTTCCACCCAGATGCTGCACTTGAACTCATTGGCCTTCTGGATGAAGAAAGTCGCGGGTCTGGCATGCAGCCCAACCTGATTGTTGATGACTACTTCTTTACTGACCATAATTGCCACTCCCATTCTCATATATTTTGCGGATTATGCAACAATATTATAGTGTAATTTTAGCAAATCAAACGTGTAACGTCAACCGCTTTTCACGCATTTTGGATGATTGCACAGGGTTATGAAAGCAAGTTCTTGTTCGGCTTATTTCAATTCCACAACTGTTACGCCGCTTTCGCCCTCGCCGTAGCGGCCCAGACGGAAGCTTTTCACCAGTTTGTGGCGCTTGAGACTCTGCTGCACGGCGGTACGCAGGGCGCCGGTTCCCTTGCCGTGGATAACGGTGACGGTTTCAAGACCGTTCTGGGAACAGGAATCGATGTAGCGCTCAACGATGGGTATAGCCTCCAGCGTTTCCATGCCGCGGATGTCCAGCTCAGACGAGGTACTTTCCTTACGGAGCGTGGCATGGACGCTGCTCTGCACCTTGACGGGCTTGGGCTTCTCGTTGATGAGCAGGGTAACTTCGTCCTCTTTGGCGCTCAGCTTCAGAATACCCACCTGCAGCTGAAGCACCCGGTCGGCACTGATGGAGAGAACCGTGGCCTTGGCACCGCCCATGGCCTGCACTGCCACCACGTCGCCCACCTCCACCGGGCGTACGCTCTTTTCAGCGATGGCCTCCTCTTCCTGCTTACGCATGGCCTCCCGGGCCGCGTTCAGGCGGCGAAGTGTCTCGCTGCGGGCGTCGTTGACGCGGCGGTGGTCGCTCTGCAGCTCCAGTTCCTGCCGGAGCTTTGCCAGCTCATCAAAGGTACGCTCGGCCTCGGCTCTGGCATTGGTCAGAATGCGCTCGGCCTCCCGCCTGGCTTTCTCCTCGGCCTTGTCCAGCTTAACTTCCAGCTCGCTGCGGAGTCTTGCGGCCTTTTTGGCCTCTTCCTCGGCATTGCGGAGGAGTTTGGCCTCCTCCATACGGTCCCGGTCCAGAAGCCGCCGTGCCTCTTCCAGCTTCTCAATGGTCTCTTCAAAAAGCACACTGCTGACACCCATGCGGCTGCGGGCGTCCTCGATGATCTCCTCGGGCAGACCAAGCCGCCGGGAAATGGCGAAGGCATTGGACTTGCCGGGGATGCCCAACAGCAGCCGGTAAGTGGGCCGCAGAGTATCCACGTCAAACTCACAGGAGGCGTTCATAACGCCGGGGGTGTTGGTGCCGTAGACCTTCAGCTCGGCATAGTGGGTGGTGGCCGCCAGTACACTGCCGCGGCTGCGGGCGTGCTCCAGAATGGCAATGGCCAGAGCCGCGCCCTCGGTGGGGTCAGTACCCGCACCCAGCTCGTCAAAGAGCAGGAGGCTCTTCTCATCGCACTCCTCCAGCAGCGTCACCAGCGTGGTCATATGAGAGGAGAAGGTGGAGAGGGACTGCTCAATGCTCTGCTCATCGCCGATGTCGGCCAGCACACGCTCCAGTACCGGCACGCTGCTGCCCTCCGCCGCCGGGATGTGCAGGCCGCACTGGGCCATAAGGCAGAGAAGGCCGATGGTCTTAAGGGTAACGGTCTTGCCGCCGGTGTTGGGACCGGTGATCACAAGAGCATCGTAGCTGCCGCCCAGCTCTACATCGATGGGTACGGCGGTCTTCTGATCCAGCAGGGGATGCCGCGCCCGGCGCAGACGGATCGTCCGCTCGCTGAGTTCGGGGGCACAGCAGTCCAGCTTGTCGCTGAGGCGGGCTCTGGCAAAAATGCCGTCCAGCGCCAGCAGCACATGGAAGTCGGCATCGATCTCCTCCCGGTGGGCGGCACACTCGGCGCTGAGTTCGGCAAGGATGCGCTCAATTTCGGCCTTCTCCTTGGCCTTCAGCTCGCGGATCTCGTTGTTGGCCTTCACCGCAGCCATGGGCTCCACAAAGAGCGTGGCTCCGGAGGAAGACACGTCGTGGACAAGA
>SVLG01000044.1 GCA_015068055.1 Oscillospiraceae bacterium
TCCCGGACACCGGCGGCGGAGCCGGCCTCGTCATAGTCAACGGGCAGCACCACGCAGAGATCGGGGTAGTTCATCTTGTAGCTCTCGGCCACGGCGGTCTCGATGAAGGCACCGTCCAGCTTGCCGGTCAGCAGCTCCTGAATGATGTCGGTGACCTTGGTGAGGGCGATGATCTCGGCGTCGGGGGTGTGCTCCTCAGCCAGACCGAACTGGATGGAGCCGGTCTGGGCGCCGATGGCGTAGTCGGCGTTGTTGGCAGCGGTCAGATCGGGGAAGAGATCCTTGTTGGCCTCCAGGCAGACAAAGGACTGGCCGCCCAGATAGTAGAGATCGGAGAAGTCCATGGCTTCCTCACGCTCGGGGTCGGGGGAGAGGCCGGCAAGGCCCAGGTCCACGCTGCCGGTCTGCAGCTCGGCCAGAACGCCGTCAAAGTCCATGGGGACGATCTCCAGCCCAAGATCCAGATAGTCGGCAATGTAGGCGGCCAGAGCCAGGTCGAAGCCGGCCAGCTGGGGCTCGCCGTTTTCATCGATGGCGTAGAACTCATAGGGGGCAAAGTCGGGGCTGGTGGCTACGGTGAGCTTGCCCTCGGCCACGGTGTTGTATTCACCGTAATACTTCTTGCCGCTGCCGCCGCAGGCGCAGAGACTCAGAAGCATGACCACCACGAGAAGCATGGCAAAAATCTTCTTCATTTTTAGTTCCTCCAAAATATGTTTTTTAGGCTGTATTCCTGAACGGTGAGGCTATTATACGGCGGAGTATGCAGAGAGTCAAGAATATTATTTACCGAAAGAGACACTTTTTCGAAAATTATCTTTGTATAAAAATACAAGCACTTCCCCCGATAGCGGGGAAAGTGCAAATATATATTCAGCTCAAGGGCAAATTATCCGCAATTTGCTTATATCGCTCGGCAGTGGCCGGGTCGTCGGACTCCACCAGTATGCATTCCTCATCCGCCTGCGGGGCAATGTGCAGTCCGCCGGGGGCGTCCGTGAGCGTGATACCGTCGGTGAAGTCTGCGCCCGCTTCCATAAGCGCGGCGGAGAGCTCCCGCATGAGTCGGGCCCGCTGCGGGGTTTCCACCACGGCGCTGCAGCGGTAGCGCCGCCGCCGTTCCGTTACCGGGGCTTCGGTCCTGGCCGGACTCTTACGGTCGGCCGGCTGCAGCTTTCCGCTGAGTGCGTCAAGATTGCAGCGGTAGTAGCTCTCCGGCTCGCCGATGTCCCGCCAATAGCCCTCCATGGGCAGGCCGAAAAGGGGCCGGCCTGCCTCCAGCAGCTTCGGAAAGAGATCCCGGGCAAAGTCATAGGCTGTATTGGCCGGTATCTCATCCAGCACAGCGGGGGAGAGAACATAGATGCCGGTGTTTACAAGATCGGTTACCACCTTCTCCCAGATGGGTTTTTCAATGAAGCCGCGGATATGTCCCTCGCTGTCGGTGAGGGCCAGGCCGTAGGAAAGAGGGGCTGACAGCGGCGAGAGAGCCATGGTTACGTCGCTCTCATGGCGACGGTGGGCCTCCATCAGCGCCCGGAGGTCAAAATCAAAGACACCGTCTCCGGATAAAACGAAAAAAGGCTCATTTCCCACAAAGTCCCGGCAGTTTTTCACAGCCCCGGCGGTACCAAGGGGTTCTGTTTCCTGCCTGTATTCCATGTGTACGCCAAAGGCGCTGCCGTCGCCGAAGTAGTCACGGATCTGATCCGGCAGACACTGGAGCGTGCAGCAGATATGACGGATGCCGCTTTGCCGGAGGCGCAGGATCAGCCATTCAAGCACCGGCCGTCCCCCCAGCGGCACCATGGGCTTGGGGACCTCGCCCCGGGTGACGGCGTAGAGACGGCTGCCCTTGCCGCCTGCCAGAATAACAGCTTTCATGTTTTCTTCCTTTCTCTTACGCTGTGTTCCTCAGTATTTGAAAAAAGGCAGAAAATATAAGGTCCGGCGGCGGCATATTGCAATATGGGGGAAAATGGCATAAAATAAGCCCATGGAAAAGAAGAAACCGCTTGCGGAAAAATGGACCGGGGCGTATTTGACGGCGCTCTTTGGCTTTTTCCCTCTGATTCTCCATAACGGCTACTTTGACGTCATGGAGACAAAATTTGCCTCCTATCTTCTCCTCACGGCCCTGTGGCTGCTGGGGCTTTTCTGGCTGGCTGCCCTGGGCCGGGGGCCTGCCGGGGAGGGCTTCGGTCCCGGAGTGCTTTGCTGCCTTGCTTTCTGCGCCGTGGGCATTCTCTCTTCCCTGCTGGGGGGTTACGCCCGCGCGGCTCTCTTTGCTGCCGACAACCGCTATCAGGGTATCCTTGCCATGCTGCTCTATGCGGCCATGTGTGCGGCTCTCTGCCGCAGCGATCCCGGCCGCAGCGCCGTGGCAGCGCTGCTTGTTTCCTTCGGGCTCAACGCGCTGCTTGGCGTTGCAAACTTCTGCGGTGCGGATCCGCTGAGACTGATGACAAAGCTCAGCGCCTTTGACCGGGGCCGCTTTCTGGGCTTGATCGGGAATATCAATTTCTTTGGAGCGTATATGACGCTGCTGACACCGCTGGCCGCAGCCCTCTGCTGCAGCGCGGAAAAGCGCGGACATCGCGTTCTTCTGGCCGCGCTTTCCCTGCTGGGACTTCTGGCCGCCATGGCCGGCCGCAGCGAGAGTGCGGTGCTGGGCCTCGGTGCTGCTGCCGTGCTGCTGCCGCTCTTTGTGCGGGAGGAACGTCGCAGCCTTTGGATTCCGCCGCTGGGCATAGGCGCCATGCAGCTCTTTGCGCTGCTGACGGGACGAAATTTTTCCGCACTGACGGAAATACTGCTTTTACCCGCGGTCAGCGCGACGCTGCTCCTTCTCTGGCTGGGGGCCTATGCGCTGGCGCTCCGGAGCCGCCGGACCTATGCGTTCATGCTGCTGGGCCTCACGGCGGCCGTGGTGCTGACCCTTGTTCTGGCCAATACGGTCATCGACGCGGCAAGGCTGGGACCGTTGGGAGAATGGCTCATACTGGACGCGGATTTTGGCAGCGACCGGGGGGCCGTCTGGCGCAGCTGCCTGGCTCTCTATGGGGAGCTGCCCTGGTGGCAGAAGCTCATCGGCGGCGGCAGCGGCGTGCTGGCCCGCTGGGATATGCTGCATCGCCTCTTTCCCGACGCCGTGGTGGACAGTGCACACAACGAGTATCTGCACTGTCTGCTGACCCACGGCCTCGTGGGTCTGGGTGCCTACCTGGGCTGGATATTCTTTGCCCTGCGCCGCGCTCTTCGCAGCCGCGATCCCCTTTATGCCGCGCTGGGTCTCGGTGCGGCGGCCTATGCCGTGCAGGCGTCGGTGAACATTGCCCAGAGCGCCACCACACCTCTCTTTTTCGCCCTGCTGGCCCTTTTGTCCGGGGGAGAGCCGCTTGACAGTGAAGATACGCTATGATACACTATTCTAATCTATATTCAGTCAGGAGTTGATACATCCCATATGGACAGTGACAGTTGGTTCTCATGGATCAGCGTAGCCGTTCTTTTCCTCTGTGCGGCGTATTTTGCCGTGGCGGAGACCAGCATGACTTCCGTGGGCCGCATCCGGCTCAAGATGCGCCTTGAACAGGGTGAACACCGGGCGAAGAAGGCCCTTTATATTCAGGACAATTTTGACGAGGCCATTTCCACCATCCTCATCGGCACCAACATCGTGCATATCAGCACGGCCACACTGGTGACCACACTGGTGACGGAGAAGTGGGGCGTGTCGTTCGTGGCGCTGGGTACCGTTCTCTGCACCCTTGCCATGTTCTTCGCCGGGGAAATGCTGCCCAAGAGCCTCGGGAAGAGATACAGCGAGCGGTGCGCCCTGGCCACGGCTTCTTCGCTGTGCTTTTTTATGCGCATTTTCGCGCCGCTGGCCCGGCTTTTGAGCAAGGTGGGCGAGCGCTTTTCCGACCTTTCCAAGGGTGACGCGGAGATCACCGTCACCGAGGAGGAACTTTACGACGTCATCGACACCCTCACCGACGAGGGGGGGCTGGATGAGGAGCGGGGTGAACTGGTGCGCTCGGCACTGGAGTTTGCCGACGTGCCCGTGGAAAGCGTGCTTACGGCCCGTGTGGACGTGGCCGCGCTGGACGTGGAGGACTCTCTGGAGGAAATCCTCGCCACCATCAAGGAGCAGCGCCACAGCCGTCTCCCCGTTTATGAGGGAAGCATCGACAACATCATCGGTGTGCTGCAGATCCGCCGCTTCATCCGTCAGTGGTGGAAGGACCGGGATAACGTACAGCTGCGTGCCCTGCTGGATGAGCCCTGCTTTGTCCACCAGTCCACGCCCATTGACGAACTGCTGACGGAGCTGAGCCGCCGGAAGCTGAACATGGCCATCGTCACCGACAACTACGGCGGCACCCTGGGCATCGTCACCGTGGAGGACATTCTGGAGGAGCTTGTAGGCGATATCTGGGACGAGGACGACGTGGCCAGCGAGAGTGTGAAGGAGCTGGGCGAAGGTGTCTACGAGCTGGACGCCGAGCTGAGCATGGAAGACATGTTTGAGGCCCTTGACTATGAAGACGGCGAGGACGAGGAGTGGAACCACAAGCTTCTCAGCGAGTGGGTCTATGAGCAGTTTGATATGCTGCCCAAGGTGGGCGACAGCTTCAACTGGCACCGCCTTACCGTCACGGTGCAGGAAATGCGCGCCCGGCGCATCCTGAAGCTGCGCGTCTGCGTGGGTCCGGAGAAGGAAGGGGGCGATGGGGAGTGAGCGAGATTATACAGATGGATTATCTCGTGTCCGTGGCTGCCATTCTTCTGTTCTGGGCTGGCTCTGCCTTCTTCTCGGCCAGTGAAATGGCCATCAGCTCTGCCAACCGGCTGCGTATGGAAAACGCCGCCGAGGAGGGCAGCGGCGCTGCCCGCAGCGCCTGCAAGATTCTGGATAACTACGAGGATACTCTCTCGGCCATCCTCATCGGCAACAACCTCTGCAACATCGCTTCCGACTCGCTGGTAACGGTGGTGGTGACGGCGCTCATCGGCGGCTGGTTTACCCCCATCTCTACCGTTCTGGTGGTGCTGGTTCTTATTTTCTTCTGCGAGTCGGCACCCAAGATCGTGGCAAAGAAGAATGCCAACCGTCTTACGCTGCGCATTGCCCCGGTGCTGCGCCTCCTTACCACCCTCCTGATGCCCGTGATCCGGCTGGTGGGCTTCCTGATCCGCGTGCTGACCTTCGCCATGAAGGGGGAGGAGCGCCAGAGCGGTGACGAAGAAGCTGCCGCCGAACTCCAGTCCATTCTGGAGACCGTTGAGGACGAGGGAGTTATCGACGAGGAACGCAGCGAGCTGCTGCGCTCGGCGCTGGACTTCTCCGAGATCCCCGTCATGGATGCCATGACCGCCCGGGTGGATGTGCTGGCCGTGGACGTGGAGGATTCGCTGGAGGATATTCTCGACGAGATCTCCGATGTGCCCTATACACGAATCCCGGTTTACGAGGGAAGTCTGGATAATGTGGTGGGTGTGCTCTACCTGAACCACCTGTTCCGTGCCCTGCTGGATGAGGAGCGGCCGGACGTGCGTTCCCTGCTGCTGCCGGTGAGCTATGTGTATAAGACCGTAAAACTGCCGGAGGTTCTGCGGCAGCTGCGGGCGAACCAGCAGCATCTGGCCGTGGTTACCGATGAATACGGCGGCACTCTCGGCATTGTCACGCTGGAAGACGTGCTGGAGGAGATCGTGGGCGACATCTGGGACGAGACCGACGAAGTGGAGCGGGACGTCATTGAGCGCGAAGACGGTACGCTGGAGATGGACGGGGGACTCCCCGTGGCAGACTTTCTGGACTTTCTGGAGCTGCCCGAAAACGCTCTGGACACCGAAAGCTATACCCTCGGCGGCTGGACCATCGAGGAGTTCGGCGCCTTCCCCAGGGCCGGGGACAGCTTTAGCTGGCGGGAGTTCACCATCACCGTGCTGGAGATGGACGAGGACGGCCGCCGGGTGGAAAAGGTTCTGGCCCGGAAGGTGGACGAGGACGAAGAATAAACCGAAAGCGGCTGCCTTACGGCAGCCGCTTGCAATAAAAACCCCGGTTGGGAGGAGAAAACCATAAAAGATCTGCAGACAAAACGAGAACGGGCTGTGCTGGCCGGCCTTGCCGCCTCCTCCATGGAGCCGGCCGAGCGAAGCAGCGAGGAATCCATGGACGAGCTGGCCGCGCTGGTGGATACAGCCGGCGGCGATACCGTGGCCATGGTCTTTCAGACCCGTCAGAGCCCGGATCCCCGGAGCTTTCTGGGGGCGGGCAAGGTGCAGGAGATGAAAGAACTCATCGATGCCCAGGAATGTACTCTGGCCGTCATCGATAACGAGCTTTCCCCCTCCCAGGCCCGGGCCATGGAGGAGATGCTGGGCGTCCGGGTGCTGGATCGCAGCGGTCTCATTCTGGACATATTTGCCCAGCGGGCCCAGACCAAGGAGGGTCGACTGCAGGTAGAGCTGGCCCAGTACAACTACCTTCTGCCCCGGCTCACCGGCATGTGGACCCACCTGAAGCGTCAGGCGGGCACCTCCGCCCCCATCGGCACCCGCGGCCCCGGCGAGACCCAGCTGGAAACCGACCGCCGACACATCCGCCGCAAGATCCAGAAACTGCAGGAGGAACTGGAGCAGGTGCGCCGGGTGCGTTCCACCCAACGCCGCCGCCGGGAGAAGAACGCCATGCCCGTGGTGGCACTGGTGGGCTATACCAACGCCGGCAAGTCCACGGTTTTAAACCGCCTCACCCGCTCGGACATCCCTGCCAACAACCGCCTTTTTGATACGCTGGATACCACCACGAGGCGTCTCTGGATGGGAGAAATCGGCCGGGAAGTGCTTTTGAGCGACACCGTTGGCTTCATCCGCAAGCTGCCCACCCATCTGGTGGAGGCCTTCAAGGCCACGCTGGAGGAGCTGCAGTTTGCCAATCTCCTGCTCCATGTCATCGACGTGTCTGCCCCGGACTGGGAGGAGCAGGCTGCCGTCACCGATGCCCTCATCGAGCAGTTGGGTGCGGGGCAGACCCCCTGCCTCCGGGTATATAATAAGTGCGACGCCCTGAGCGGCCCCTCCCTGCTGCCCCACAGCCGGGACGGCGTCTGCATCTCGGCTAAAACCGGCGAGGGCGTGGAAGAGCTGCGTGCGCGAATTGTGGAGGAACTGCAGCATGAGTGAAGGCTATCTGACCGCCGCCAAATACGGCGAGGCGGAGTATATCGACAAGCACAGCCGCTTTATCGGCCGGGTTATGCCCGTTGCCAACGAGGCGGAGGCCAAGGCCTTTATTGAGAAGATCCGCCGGGAGTTTGCCGACGCCACTCACAATGTCTGGGCTTACACTCTTCGGGAGGGGAACATCCTCCGCTGGAGCGACGACGGTGAGCCCGGCGGCACCTCCGGCCAACCCACGCTGAACGTGTTCCGGGGCGCCCATGTGGAGAACGTCTGCTGCGTCACCACCCGTTACTTTGGCGGCATCCTGCTGGGCAGCGGCGGGCTGGTGCGCGCCTATACGGCGGCGGCCCGCATGGCTTTGCAGGAGGCCGGTATCGCCAAAATGAGCCCCTGGCTTCGGGGCACCCTCTCCTGCTCTTACGCCCAGTACGACCGGCTCTGTCGGCTCTTGAAAGACCGGGGCGCCCATGTGGAGGAGAGCAGCTTCGGCGCGGAGGTGGAGATCCTCTTCTCGGTTCCGGAGGGACTGGGCGAGATGCTGGAGCGCAGCGTCCGGGATGCCACCGCCTCTACGGTGGATGTTCGTTTTGGCGGCACGGTTCTCCGGCCCGGCGAAGAAATTTAAAAATTTTTCGCTTAAAATAAAGGGAAAATAACGGGCAATGTCGTATTAGAATATCGTAGGCCTCTTTTGCCGGGGCCTGCGATATTTTTCGCCATGAAAGGGGGCGCAGGGCATGACGCTGAGAGAGGAGCGCGAGGCGCTGGAGGAACTCATCGTGGGGGAGCACGGCATCCGCAGCCGCGACTCCCGGGGCCGGGAGCTGGGCGAGCCGGAGTGCGATGTGCGCACCTGCTTCCAGCGGGACGCCGACCGCATTACTCACTCCAAAGCCTTTCGCCGCCTGAAGCATAAGACGCAGGTATTCCTGCAGCCCGAGGGCGATCACTACCGCACCCGCCTCACCCATACGCTGGAGGTCACCCGTCTGGCCCGCACCGTGGGCCGGGCCCTGCGGCTCAACGAGGACCTCTGCGAGGCCATTGGCCTTGGCCACGATCTGGGCCATACCCCCTTCGGCCATGCCGGGGAGCGGGCGCTGCGAAACATATACTCCGGCGGCTTTCACCACTATGAGCAGTCCCTCCGGGTGGTGGACTGCATCGAGAAGGATGGCCGGGGGCTGAACCTCTGCTACGAGACCCGCATGGGCATTCTGGCCCACACCAAGGGACTCCCGGACGAGAGCTGGGAGGCGGTGGTGGTCCGGCTCTGCGACCATGTGGCCTACTTAAACCACGATCTGGACGATGCCATGCGCGCCGGGATCGTCCAACTCTCCGATGTGCCCGGAGAGATCATCGAGCGCTGCGGCGAGCGCAACAGCCAGCGCATCGATGCCTTTATCCGCGACATCATTGAGCGGGGGCGACAGGGAGAGCGGACCCTCTCTCCGGAGATGGAGAAGATCTGGGACCTGTTCCATGAGTTCATGTTCGAGCGGGTCTACTATAACCCCGTGGCCAAGGGCGAGGAAGCCAAGGTGGAGGACATTCTCCGGGGGATTTGGGAGCATTACGCGGAGCATCCGGAGAAACTCCCCGATGACTACCGCTACATTGCCGGGCGCGACGGACTGGAACGGGCCGTCACCGACTATGTCTCCGGCATGACCGATGACTACGCCATCTACCAGTACGGCGAGATCTTTATCCCCGCTGCCTGGTCTGTGCGATAAATAAGAAAGGAGGGACACCGTGGCCATACCGGAAAAGTATAAGACGGAGCTGCTTGGCCGCAGCGATATTGTGGAAGTGGTGTCCTCCTATGTGCGGCTGGAAAAAAAGAGCCGGAACCACTTCGGCCTCTGCCCCTTTCACAGTGAGAAGACACCGTCTTTCTCCGTCAACGCCGAGCGCCAGAGTTTCAAGTGTTTTGGCTGCGGCAAGGGCGGTGATGTGATCTCCTTTATCATGGAGATCGAGCATCTGGGGTTCATGGATGCGGTGGATCTGCTGGCCGACCGGGCCAACATGCCCCGCCTGCCCCGGGACGCCAAAGACGAGGAGGAAAGCTCTAAGCGCAAGCGGATCCTGGAGCTGAACCGGGACGCGGCCCGCTGGTTTTATGAGCAGCTTTGCGGTGAGGCAGGACAGCCCTGCCGGGACTATGCAGCGGCGCGCGGACTCAGCCCCGGCATCATCAAGACCTTCGGTCTGGGTTATGCCCCGGACAGCTGGAACAGTCTTCTCCGGGCCATGAAGCAAAAGGGCTATACGGAGCAGGAGCTGCTGGATGCGGCGCTCATCAAGCCCGGCCGCAGCGGCGGCGCCTACGATACCTTCCGCAGCCGGCTCATGTTCCCGGTCATTGACGTCCGTGGCAGCGTCATCGGCTTCTCCGGCCGCATCATCGGCGACGGGGAGCCCAAGTACTTAAACAGTCCCGAGACGCTGGTTTTCAAGAAAAGCCAGAACCTCTTTGCCATGAATTTGGCTAAAAAATCAAAAAGCGGATACATTATCCTCACAGAAGGCAATCTGGACGTGGTTTCCCTCCATCAGGCTGGTTTCGACAGCGCCGTTGCCTCCCTGGGCACCAGTCTCACCCCCGAGCAGGCCCGGCTGATTTCCCGCTATGTGCCCGAGGTGCTGCTCTGCTACGACGGGGACAGCGCCGGCCGCAAGGCCACCGACCGGGCCATCGGCATCCTCAACAAGCTGGATCTGAAGGTGCGGGTGCTGGAGCTGCCGGGGGCCAAGGACCCGGACGAGTTCATCAAAAAGAACGGCCCCGATGCCTTTCGGAACATACTGGAGGGCAGCGCCGGACAGCTGGATTACCGGCTGAAGCTCATTGAGGAGCAGTTCCCTCCGGACAACGATGTCACCCGCGTGGACTACCTCAAAAAGGTGGTGGCCCTGCTGGCCCGGCTTCCCAGCGGCGTGGAGCGTGAGCTCTACGCTGTGCGGACGGCTCAACGGCTGGGCGTGTCACAGGAGGCCGTCATCAAGGATGTGGAGCGGGTTCGCCGCAGTCTCATCAAGGGGGTCAGGAACAAAGAGCAAAAGGATGCTGCCAGCGTAAATGCCGCCGATTGGAAGCGGCCCTACGCCATCACCCGGCGGAGCCGGGCGGAGGAGGGCTTGCTTCTGCTGCTGCATCTGGACCCGGGGCTGCTGAGCCGCCGGGATCTCCCGGCGCCGGAGGATTTTTCCGTGCCGCTGCTGGGCCGCTTTTACCGGGCACTCCTGGAGCGGGGGAGCCTTTCCCTTTCGGAGCTGGCCGGGGAATTCAGCCCGGACGAAATGTTTGTACTGGTCTGCATCACCGAGATGCAGGCGGATATGTCCCAGGCGGCCAAGGCGCTGGGGGACTACATAAAAATCATCGCGCCGCCGGCAGCCGGGGAAGACGACCTGCGCCGCTATGCGGAAAAACTCAGAGAAAATAAGGGTTACGGAGGATAAACGTACATGGAAGAGATCAAGAACGAACAGATCGGCGAGAACAAGGACAAGAAGGGTTATGAGGCCCTTGTAGGCGCCATTTTCTCTGCGGAGGAGCCGGAGGAGATTGCCGACGTGCCCGAGGAGATCGAGGAGGAAGAAGCTGTCGGCAAGAAGAAGGGCAAGAAAAAGAACGAAGCCCCGCAGAAAAGCAAGGAAGAGCGTCTCAGCGATCTGATCCAGAAGGGCCGCAAGAACGGCAAGCTCACCTATAAGGAGATTGCTGATGTTCTCGACAGCATGAACCTCTCCACCGAGCAGCTGGACAAGTTCTACGAGGGTCTGGAAGAGATGGGCATCGAGACCAGCGGCGAGGAGCTGCTGCCCATGGACGAGACCCTGCCCGCGCTGGACGAGTTGGACGAGATTGAGGAGGTCACCGAGGAGGAGATCGCCGACACCGATGTCATGGCCGACAGCTTCTCCACCGATGACCCCGTCCGCATGTACCTCAAGGAGATCGGTAAGGTGAGCCTGCTCACCGCCGAGGAGGAGATCGAACTGGCCCATCGCATGGCGGAGGGTGATGAGGAGGCCAAGCGCCGCATGGCCGAGGCCAACCTCCGTCTGGTCGTCTCCATTGCCAAGCGCTACGTGGGCCGCGGCATGCTCTTCCTGGATCTCATTCAGGAGGGCAACATGGGTCTCATCAAGGCTGTGGAGAAGTTTGACTACACCAAGGGCTTCAAGTTTTCCACCTATGCTACCTGGTGGATCCGTCAGGCCATCACCCGCGCCATCGCCGACCAGGCCCGTACCATCCGTATCCCCGTCCATATGGTGGAAACCATCAACAAGGTTATCCGCGTCTCCCGCCAGCTGCTGCAGGAGCTGGGTCACGACCCCAGCACCGAGGAGATCGCTGCCGAGATGAACCTTCCCGTGGAGAAGGTCCGCGACATTCTCAAGATCGCGCAGGAGCCCGTCTCTCTGGAGACCCCCATCGGCGAGGAGGAAGACTCCCACCTGGGCGACTTCATTCCCGACGAGGATGCCTCCGAGCCTGCCGAGGCCGCCAGCTTCACCCTTCTGAAGGAGCAGCTCATGAACGTGCTGGCCACCCTGACCCCCAGAGAGGAGAAGGTGCTGCGCCTCCGCTTCGGTCTGGAGGATGGCCGCGCCCGCACGCTGGAAGAAGTGGGCAAGGAATTCAACGTCACCCGTGAGCGTATTCGTCAGATCGAGGCCAAGGCCCTGCGCAAGCTGCGTCATCCCAGCCGCAGCAAGAAGCTCCGTGACTTCCTGAACTGAAGATAGGAAAAAGAGCCGTCTTTCGACGGCTCTTTTTTATTCGAGAGTTTCCAGATACCGCGCCGCAGCCCGTTCCATGGCCCGGCACTTGTCGAGGGCATCCTCTATGCTCTTACCCCGTACCACGATGCCGTGGTTGCCCATGATACAGGCACTGCCGCTGCGGCCCATGGTTTCGGCCAGCTGTCGGCAGAGCTTTTTGCTGCCGGGCAGGGCCGGGGGCGTGCAGGGAACGCGGCTCCCCAGCAGGGCGCGATCTTCTTCGTCGACCACGGGCATGGCCTTCAAAGCGGCGGCGAAGGCGCTGGACCGGTTGGGGTGGGAATGGATGACGCACCCGGCGCCGGGATCCAGCTTCAGAAGGGCAGCGTGGAAGGCCCGCTCGGAGGTGGGCCGGATATCCCCCGCATATTCCAGCGTATCCATATCCACGGCTACCACTTCGGCGGCGCTGAGCTTTTCATAGTCCCGGCCCGAGGGGGTCACCAGCATGGTCTTGTCGTCCAGCCGAAGGGAGATGTTGCCCCAGGTGCCCTGCACCAGATTTTCCGCGAGCATCTGTCGTCCGCAGTCCACCACCGCCTGCTGCTCCGCGCTCCCCTCTCCCCGGGAGACAGAGGGAATGTCGTTGAGGCGGGAGTACTTTTTGTTATAACCAGAATGCATAAGATGCGCCACAAAGCCGCTCAGGGGTCTGGCCCCGCCCAGTTTCCGGGCGTCTTCATAAACCCGGGCGCTCTTTTCCGCAATGAGGGCCGCGGCGGCTGCCTGCATAAGGCTGCGTCCCACGCAGAGCACACCGGGGGAGGGGGAGCGCAGGAGACAGGCGTTGTTCTTCCGGAGGATACGGCGGACGGCGGCGCTGTCCGCTGCCCGGCGCAGCTTCGGTCCCAGAATCTGGGCGCTGTCATCCAGCACCGGAGGGATCGTCAGCCCGGCCTCCGCGGCGCGGACACAGTGATGGGGGGAGCAGAAAAGGACGGCGCTCAGCTCGGCGCGGGCAGCAAAGGCTGCGTCGATTACGGGGGTCGGTGCCGCCGGTCCGTCGGGTGTCCAGACCCGAATGCCCGTCTCATTTCTCAGGGCCAGCAGGGTTACGGGGCCGGCACCTTCCTGATCCAGATAGCCCGCAATCCGGGCAAAGGTGTTTTCCATAGCCTTATACAATGCAGCCGGGGAACTTGCCCCTCATGGCCATAAGCCGCTGGGGCATACCTGCGTCACATAGGCATAATACTTTCATGCGCTGTCTCCTTTGCTTGTATAATAGAGTGTTTTGTGTTATCATCGTCCGCACAAGGGGGGCGAGAGGCTTGAGAGAAACAGAGATCAAAGCGGCCTGCTCCGCGGGCGCGCTGACACAGCTGGAAGACTGGCTGGAGCGGCGGGGCTTTGTCCTCACGGGGGAGCTGCGGCAGGAGGATGACTACTACGAGCATCCCGCCCGGAGCTTTGCTGAAACCGATGAAGCCGTGCGGATACGCAGGGAATACCGGGCCGATGAGGTGCTGGCGAGCTTTGCCTATAAGGGACCCAATATGGCTAGGCACGGTCAGGAGCGGGAGGAGCTGGAGACGCGCGTGGCTGATGCGGCCGTTATGTGCGCGGCTCTGGAACGTCTGGGTTTCAAGCCCGTGGCCTCGGTGTATAAGCAGCGAAAAACCCTTGTAAAGGGTGACGTGACTGTCTGTCTGGACCGGGTGGATGGCTTGGGCTGCTTTTTTGAGCTGGAGATCCTCGGTACGGAGGATGGGGCGGCGCGGCTGGAGTCCTTGCTGGAGGAACTGCGCTTTCTCTCTTTTACGGAGGAAAACCGCAGCTATCTGGAACTATTGTAATGGCGTTTTCCGGAAAAAACAAGGCCCCGCCGGGGGATCTGTTCCTCCCCGGCGGAGCCTTATACAAACAATAAACGAGCGGCCAGCAAGCTGCTCGTTTATTATTTTTTCCGCCGCTCATATGGACGGGGATCATCTGTTTGTTCCAGCAAATAATCAATGCTGGTATTGTGAATTTGCGACAGTTGAATTAATACATCTATGGGCACGGCATTCGCCCCGTTTTCATAGGCGGAATATGCACTGCGGCTGATGTGGAGCATGTCGGCTATTTCCTGCTGCGTCCAGTCTTTGTCCTCGCGCAGATTTTTGATTCGTTTGAAAATCATCCAATCACCGAGACCATTATATTTGACATATATTCTGGCATTGATTTTTGACAGGATTTATGTCAAAATATTCTGGGGGTGATGGAATTGGAGTTATATAAAGAGCTTTTGGCCAAGGTCCTTGAACAGGAAAGAGTTGAAGTTTACTTTCCGGGGCTGACGGTAGATGCCACCGAGATTGTTTCTCAAATGAGCTACCGGGCATTGGTGGAAATAAGCCACATTATCCGGGATGACACATTGAGTGACAGAGAGTGTTATCAAAAAATAGAAGAAATTGTACAGGTTTTTGAAGCGTTTGGAAGCCATGGTGGCGGTCGACATGATGAATAAGCCGCGCAGAATTCGCGTCCGCAGACGCAAAAAGAGCCGTCTTTCGACGACTCTTTTTTATTGCTTCAGCACCACTCGCGGCTGACGGGCTTGTTCTTCACGGGAGGCACATAGCCTTCGGGAAAGAGGGGGGCGACGGACTCGGCCGCGGGAGCGATCTCCTCCACGACTTCCTCGATCTCCTCCACAATTTCTTCCACGGCTTCCTCGACCTCTTCCTTGATCTCGTCCATGATGCGCTCGGCCTTGCTGGCTTTGGGGGCCTTGCGGCGGTCACCATGGCTGCGGCTGCGGCCGTTGCGCTCGCGGGGCTGCTCGGCGCCCACGCAGCTTACCACTACGCGGCGGTTGGGCTCGGTGCCGATGGAGCTGGTGGTTACGCCCTCGTAGTTCTGCAGGGCGG
Organism: Oscillospiraceae bacterium; assembly: GCA_015068055.1. The sequence continues at coordinate 14,862 of SVLG01000044.1, forward strand.
TGTGGATCACATGGCGCTCGTAGGAGTTCATGGGCTCCAGAGCCATGCTGCGCTTATACTTGAGGGCCTTGGCGGCCATCTTTTCGGCCAGATGCACCAGGGAGTCCTCGCGCTTGCTGCGGTAGTTTTCGGCGTCCACGCAGATGTGCATGTGCTTCTCTCCGCCGCGGTTGAGCGCATAGTTCACCAGATGCTGGATGGCATCCAGCGTCTCGCCCCGGCGGCCAATGACAGCCCCCATGTTGCTGCCGGCCAGCTCAACATTGAGCCCGCCGCCTTCGCGCTTGCTGATGAGGATCTCGGCTTCCACACCCATACGCTCCAGAAGACCGCGGAGGAAGGAGTATACCTGTTCCTCACGGCTGCCGGCGTCGTAGCTGGGCTTGGGCTGGGTGCTTTTGGGCGCGGCATTTTTGGGGGCAGACTTCTTGCGGCCGTGGTCACGGCCGGACTTCTGGGGCTTGGGGTCGGGCCGTTCCACGGTCACACGAACCTTGGCGGGAGCGGCACCGAAAATGCCCAGAAAGCCGCGCTTGGGCTGAGCAAGAAGCTCAACGCTGCCCTCGTCCTCACCGATGCCCAGTTCGGCACGGGCGGCGGCAATGGCTTCTTCGTAAGTCTTGCCAGTCGCTTCGGCTGTTTTGATCATATTATTCCTCCGTCTTCGCGGCGTCCACGGGAGCCTCCACAGCTTCCCCGGTGACGGCGGTTTCGTAGCGGTCGGCCACATAGGCACGGCCACGGGCGTAGCGGCGATTGCCAACCTGAGAGGCGGGCAGTTCCTTTTCCAGACCCTTGGCGGCGCGCTCGGCGGCACGCTGAGCGGCAGCACGCTGCTCGGCGTCGTTGCGCTCCTTGGCGGCCAGACGCTTCTTGCTGGTGTTGGCGTTGACCTGAGTCTTGCCCTCCGCCTTCAGTCTTTCGGTTTCAGCGCGCTTGCGCTCGATCTCTTCGTTCTTCAGCCGCTGGATCTCGTTAAACTCGGCCATCTCGGCGTCCAGCTTCTTGCGGTAGTAGCGGTTGAGGATGGCCTCCTGAACGATGCCGAGGACGCTCTGCTCAATCCAGTAGAAGCCCATGGCGGCGGGCATGATGAAGCAGATGTAAACGCTCATCAGGGGCATCATCATGTTCATGCTCCTGGCGGTCTGGGCAGCCTGAGGATTGTCGTTGCTCTGCATGGCCTGGGTGAGTTTGCCCTGGAAGTAGCTGAGGGCGGCGGAAATAATAGGCAGCAGGAAGAGCACGAAGGCGGCATACAGGCCCATCTCGTCAATGTAGTTCCAGAAGAAGAGACGGGGCTGCTGGGCAAGGTTCAGACCCAGAAACTCAAAGTTGATGGGGCTGAGCTTGTCGGCAAAGGCGACCACGGCGGGATCGGCGGTGACCGCGCTGAAGTTCTGGCCCAGAAGGTTGGCCAGCTTCATTTCGGCATAGGCATCCATACGCTCGGGCACGACGTACAGGCCCAGATTGACCATGGCGTCGGTGAGAGCGGTGACCTCTTCGGCAGCCAGAGCCATCATCTTGCTGAGGGGCTGACGGACCACCTGATAGAGGGGGATGAGGATGAAGAGGGGCAGCAGGGACCAGAGGCAGCCGCTCATGGGGTTGGCCTTGGCTTCCTTCCAGAGCTTGGCGACCTCTTCGTTGTACTTTTCCTTGTTGTTGGCGTACTTGCGCTCAAGCTCCTTCATCTGGGGCTGGAGCATGGTGGTACGCATCATGCTCTTCTTGCTCTTCATCTGGAAGGGCAGCATGATGAGCTTCACTACCAGACCGAAGACCAGAATGGCCCAGCCGTAGCTCTGGAAGCTCTCGGTGAGGAGCATGAGAAGCTTTGCAAAGGGGATGGTAATGATGTTCATACGTTTACTTTCTCCCATCTTGACCCACTGCACCCTTCAGGGTACAGGGTCGTAGAAATCGTGGTCTCCCTTATGAAAGGGGTGGCATCGGCTCAGCCGCTTCAACGCCAGAAGGCCGCCCTTGGCGGCTCCGTATTTCTCTATGGCTTCCATGGCATAGGCCGAGCAGGAGGGAATGTAGCGGCAGCTGGGGGGAAAGTGCGGGGAGATGTGCCGACGGTAAAAGCGGATCAGGGCCAGAAGCAGCCTTTTCACTTCGTTTCCTCCCAAAGACCAAGTTTTTGGCAGCAGCAAAGATAGTCCCGCTCCAGCTCCCAGTAAGTGGCAGTTGTGCTGCGGCCCCGGGCCACCACGATCATATCGATACCCCGGAGAAGCTTCGCCTCGTTGAGACGATAGATCTCCCGGAGTCTGCGGCGGACCCGGTTGCGCACCACTGCCTTGCCAATCTTGACAGTAACGGTAAAGCCCACCCGGTTGGTCTGGCGCTTTGTGCGGCGCATATATACCACCAGAGTAGGCGAAACCGCGCTCCTGCCTTTGGCGTAGAGCCGGCGGAACTCGTAATTATTCTTGATGGAAACGGAAGCCTGCAATGCCCTTCACTACTTTCCCGTCACGGGAAACTCAGAGGGTGAGCTCCTTGCGGCCCTTGGCGCGACGACGAGCCAGAACCTTGCGGCCGTTGGCGGTGGACATTCTCTTGCGGAAACCGTGCTCCTTGGAGCGCTGACGCTTCTTGGGCTGATAAGTGCGGATCATGTGGGACACTTCCTTTCTTATTTCTCAACTATACTCGACGG
>SVLG01000045.1 GCA_015068055.1 Oscillospiraceae bacterium
TGGTAGGTGGAGAGGTCATCGTCGTTGGGCAGGAGCCGGACGATGGAGGTGCTGGGCCGGACGGCCACGGTGTCGGTGCCGTCACCCATGCTCACGGGTACCTCGGTGATGATGTCGGTGGACTTGAGAATTTCCCGATAGCCCCAGTTATCAAAGCCCCAGTCAAAGAGGGTGGCGGAGTCGGTAAAGTTGCAGTACTTGTCCAGCACGCCGTTGCCATCTTCGTCATAGGCGGGGGAGCGGAGGACGATCGAGAGGAGCTGGATGTTGCTGATGCCTTCCCGGGTAGCGATGGAGGCAAGGCAGTAGCCGGCATCGGAGGTGAAGCCGGTCTTGATGCCGGCGGCACCCTCATAGAGGTAATCGCCGGGGTAGTGGTCGTTGGGGTTGATGAGGGAGTTGGTGTTATAGAGCGCGCGGCCCGCGGACATGTTGGTGGGGTTCAGGGTGCGGGTGCGGGTGGAGCAGAGCTCCCGGAAGAAGGGGTGCGCCACAGCCTCCCGGGCGATGAGGGTCAGGTCCCAGGCGGTGGTGTAGTGGTCGTCATGGGGCAGACCGTGGGTGTTGGCAAAGTGGGTGCCGCTGCAGCCCAGAGCCGCGGCCCGCTGGTTCATCATCTCCACAAAGGCGGGAACACTCCCGGCGATGTGCTCGGCAATCATGTTGCAGGCCTCGTTGGCCGAGGAGAGCATGGCGCAGTAGAGGAGGTCTTCCAGCGACATGGTTTCGCCCAGAAGGATGGAGGCGGTGGAGCCGTCCACGATCTGGTCAAAGTTGTAGCTTTCGGAGGCGGTGACCTCGTTGGTGAGGGCTGCGGTGACGCCGCTGGGGAGAACCGTCTGGTTTTCGATGGCCTCCACCGCCAGCAGCACCGTCATCATCTTGGTAAGGCTGGCGGGATATGCGCGCTCATAGGCGGACTTTTCATAAAGTACGGTGTCGGTGTTGGTCTCCAGAAGCACCGCGTAGCTGCCCTCAATTACAGGGTCTTCCAGAGCGAAGGCCGTGGGGCCCATGGTGCTTACCAGAAGACAGATCAACAGCAGCATGACCGGGAAACGAATTTTTTTCATTGTACAACTCCCGTGGAAATGATATGATAAACGAAACAATGGGGTATTCCCATAAAAAATCAACCCTATTATAATAATATCCTCGCAGAAAAGCAACAGAAAAGAAACAAAAAACGAACTGGTAAGTTTTATGTCGAGATTTGAAAAGAGCCTGATGCTGTTGGCGGCGGCCTTTCTTCTGGCCCTGGCTCTGGTGAGCCGGGAAGCGGCGCGGCCGCTGCCTCTTGCGGAAGAAACCGTGCCGGTGCGGGCTGCCGCCGCGGCGGAAACATGGCTGACGGACATCAACACGGCCACGGCGGAGGAGCTTTGTGCCCTGCCCGGTGTAGGCCCGGTGATCGCGGAACGCATCGTGGCCCTGCGTCCCTTCGGGAACCCGGAGGATCTTCTGGCGGTGGAGGGCATAGGGGAAGCCACACTGGAAAAGATATACGAGTATCTGGAGGGAAACTGACCATGTCACATATGCAGGCCATACAGGCGGCCATGACCGCCGCGGGGCTGGAGGCCCTGCTTCTCACCGACCCGGTGAGCTGCCGCTATGCCGCCGGCTTTTACTTCACCGACGGGGCGGTACTTATCCGGCGGGAGGACGCCTTTCTCATCACCGATTCCCGCTATACCGAGGCCGCCGAAAAGGAGGCCCGGGATGTTGCCGTGCTGGAGTACGGCAGGAGGCGCTCCCCCTATACGCTGGCCGCGGAGCTTTGTGCAGGCCTCGGGACCGTGGGCGCCGAGGAAGAGCGCATGAGCGTCAGCGAGTGGCGGGGCTGGGAGGAAAAGATGGGCCGGAAATTTGCGGAGGCCTCCCATGTGCTGAAGGGCCTTCGCAAGAGCAAGGACAGCTTTGAGCGCGAGAGCCTCATCGCCGCCCAGCGCATCGCCGAGCGGGCGCTGGATGACGTGCTGGGTCTGCTGCGTCCGGGGCTGACGGAGAAGGAAGTGGCCGCGGAGCTTACCTACCGGATGCTGCTCTACGGCGGCGAGGAGATGAGCTTTGACCCCATTGTGGTCACGGGAGCCAAGACCAGCCTGCCCCATGGCGTACCCGGGGACAGAGTCATCTGCACCGGAGACTTTGTCACCATGGATTTCGGCACCAAGAAGAACGGCTACTGCTCCGACATGACCCGCACCGTAGCCATCGGCTCCGTGACGGAGGAGATGCGTCGGGTGTATGAAATCGTGCTGGAGGCTCAGCTGGCGGGCATCGCCGCGGCCAGGGCCGGGGTGCGCGGCTGTGATATCGACGGCGCGGCCAGAAAGGTTATCGCCGCCGCGGGCTACGGTGATTTCTTCGGCCATGGCTTCGGCCATTCGCTGGGTCTGGAGATCCACGAGGCCCCCAACGCCAATACCCGCAACGAGCGGCCCATGCCGGTTGGCGCCGTCATCAGCGCCGAGCCCGGCATCTATCTCCCCGGCCGCTTTGGTGTTCGCATCGAAGATGTGCTGATTTTGAACGAAAACGGCAGCGAAAACATCACAAAAGCCCCCAAAGAGCTGCTTATCCTGTAAGAAAGACTTGCAAAGTGGATTGTAATAGTATAAAATAGATTGGCTATACAGCAAGTATTTAAAATTTGAAATAGAAAACAGGGAGGAAACATTTTTATGATTTCTGCTGGCGATTTCAGAAACGGTGTTACGTTTGAGATGGACGGCCAGGTCATGCAGGTTGTCGAATTCCAGCATGTAAAGCCCGGTAAGGGTGCCGCCTTCGTGCGTACCAAGTACAAGAACGTCATCACCGGCGCCGTGGTGGAGCGCAGCTTCAACCCCACCGAAAAGTTTGAGAACGCTTTCGTCGAGCGCCGTACCATGGAGTACAGCTACGCCGACGGCAACCTCTACTACTTCATGAACCCCGAGTCCTACGAGCTGGAGCCCATCGACGAGTCCGTCCTGCCCGAGAACTTCAAGTTCGTCAAGGAAAACATGGAATGCACCGTCTGCTCCTTCAAGGGCAAGGTCTTCTCCGTGGAGCCCCCCAACTTCGTTGAGCTGGAAGTTACCGACACCGAGCCCGGCTTCGCCGGCAACACCGCCACCAACGTCACCAAGCCCGCCACCGTGGAGACCGGTGCTGAGATCAAGGTGCCTCTGTTCATCGACACCGGCGACCGTATCCGCATCGACACCCGTACCGGCGAGTATCTCGAGCGCGCCAAGGGCTGATAAAGCCATTAATATTTTTCACAGGAGGGAAGAGTAATGACCACATCCGAAAAAGTTGCGTATCTGAAGGGCCTTTGTGAAGGCATGGGCATCGGCGAGGACAGCAAGGAAGGCAAGCTTTTCAAGGTCATCACCGACATTCTGGAAGACCTGTCTCTGGACATGGAGGACACCCGCGATGCTGTTGAGGAACTCATGGATGCCATCGACGAAATCGGCGAGAACCTGACCGATCTGGAGGAGGAGTTCTACGAGTGCGCCTGCGACTGCGGCGATTGCTCCTGCTGTGAAGAGGATGAGGATGAAGACGACGAGGACGAGGATGAGGACGAAGAGCCCACCTTCTACAGCGTCGAGTGCCCGGGCTGCGGTTTCCGCGTGACCGTGGACGAGGACATCCTGGCCGCCGGGGAGTTTGACTGCCCCGAATGCGGCGGCACCATCGACTTCCGCAAGGCCACCGTGGAAATGGTGGACTTCGACGAAGACGAGGACGACGAGTAATATAGCAGCCAAAACCGCCTGCTTTTCAGCAGGCGGTTTTTTAGTCCTCAATTTCTATATTTCTTACACCATGGGTCAGGATAATGTTTATCAGTTCGTTTCGTGAATAGTTGCTTTCGGAAGCCAGCTGATCCAGTTGGGAAAGGGTATCCTCCCGAATGCGGACGGTAATGATCTTGCTGCCGTCCTCGCCGCGTTTTTTGATTTTCAAGGGTTCGTTTTTCATGGTATAAACACCTCTTCGTTCCATGTCAATTATACATTGACAAAAGACGGTGAAATATACTACAATCAGATAGTATTTATGCTATTTATTTGTAATACAATGGAGGTGTATCATGAAAAGAGTAGTGGCTATGATGCTGCTGACGGTTCTGTTGGCATTTGCTGGCTGCGGCTCCGATGTCGGGGAGAGCGAAGTGGCAGCAACGGAGAAGAAGGCGGCTGAAACCCCGGTGGAGACTCCGGTAAAGGAAAAGAGCGGGGCCGTAACGCTGACACCGGGGCAGAAAAGTGAGCTGGGCTTTGCGAGCTTTGAATTTACCGATGCTGTGGTGGATTATAAAATCGGTACCCAGCGGAATTTCATTCCTGGTTCCGAGGGCATGACCTTCTTCGCCGTACAGGGAAATATCAAGAACACTGGCGGAGCGGAGCTGCCGATCAGCAACTTTAAGGCTGAGCTGGTTTTCAACGGTGAATTTACCTATACGGCGTCTGCCACCGTGATTTACGGGGAAAAGCTAAACTATACGCTGCCGCCGCTGACCGAAGGTCGCTATATTATCTATGCCGAAGTGCCCGAAGCGCTGCTGGAGCAACTGAAAGACTGCACGCTGCGGCTGGCCGTCAACGAGGACTTTGCCTCCATGCCGGAAAACAGCGGCAAGGGCGACTACTGCTTTGAGCTGTATCTGGACGAGAGCATCTGCGCTGCGGCTGCACAGGGCCCCGTTCGGGAGCTGCAGTATTTTGCCGAGTGCCCCATTCTGCCCACGCCCATGAGCTATGTGGACCTTTTCCAGTCTGGCTCCTCCACTTCCTCCAGCAACGGAAAGGTGACCTCCATCAAGTATAACTATTCCGCTGGCATGGGCAGCCGGGTGGATATGAAAGAGGCGTATACAACCTACATCAATGCTTTGCAGGAGGCCGGCTTCACTGTGCAGGTGGGCGAGGGCAACGAGATTTATTCCGGTGCGGTGAAAGTGGCAACCATGTTCCTCTCCGGCGATCGGATCGAGATCCGCATTGTGCCCGGCAACGAGGGGCTTACCGCTCCCGCCGCCGGTGAAGCGGGGGACAGCAGCGACAAGAGTCTTGCTCTGGGCGAGGCCATTGAGACGGACTATGCCTATATGCTTCTGGACCAGTTCGCCACCGCTGCGGAGATTCGCTCCGGCAGCAACAACTACGGCATGTATGAATACTATTCCAGCGAAAACGGCGATCCCTACTTCTATCTCAGCGGCAGCTTCAAGAATCTTGGCGGGGCGCCGGTGGACCTTATCAACACTTATGTCACGTTTACCTTTGATGATAAGTATACCTTCAAGGGACAGGTGGACGGTTATGCGGAGGGCAACAATAACTTTATCCGTGACGTGTCCCCTCTCTCTGAGGTGAAATGCTATGTTCATGCAGCCGTTCCGCAGGAACTCATCGACAGCTACAGCAGCTGTGTTGTGCGCATCGGCTTCACCCGCAATTTCGACTACAAGGTTGTGGATGTAAACGATCTGCCCAAGATGGAAAACTGCGATGATGTTTTCGCCATCACGCTGAAATAAGGAGTGGGCGGTGAAAAAGCGTGTAATGGCTGTGCTCTGCGTCCTGCTGCTTCTGAGTGGGTGCGCTGCCCCGGTCAAGGCTGCCGGGGAGCCTGCCGACGGGTTCGATCTTCTGGGCGGCAGTTGGGTGGCGGCGGGCTTCGTCTATGAGGGACACATCATCGATCTCAGCGACGATGCGGCGCTTATGGACATTTATGATACGGTCCTCCTTTCCTTTGATGAAAGCGGAACCTTTCTATATATGAACGGTTATAATGCCAGAGGACAGTATATACGGCAGGAGAGCGAGGATACCTTCCTTCTGAAAACGGATACCAGATTTACCTATGACCTTGTCAATAGTGAGTTGGTGGAAAAGGAGATAAAGGGCGATCCGGGGGCCTATCGTATAACGCTGCTGGAAGATGGAAATACCTTTGTGTTTTTTGTTGCGGATAGGGAGACCGGCAAAGCAAAGGAAGATGCCGACCCCTTGATTTTTGAGCGTGAGGACCATGAAAGCGAGTTCATCGCACAAAACAAAACTCCGCTGAACAAAAAGCAGGAGGAGCCTGTAAAGCGTAGCGGAATTGACTCTGCCCCTTCTGCCTCCAAGCCCACGAGCGGCCAGCGCAACGCACTGGAGTCGGCGAAGGCCTATCTTCGTGTCATGCCGTTTTCCCGTGAGGGGCTGGTGGAGCAGCTGGAGTATGAGGGCTACTCATCCTCCGAGGCCCGCTACGGTGTGGAGCATTGCGGGGCCGACTGGTATGAGCAGGCGGTGAAGAGTGCAGAAAGCTATCTCGATGTTATGCCCTTCTCCCGTAATCAGCTCATCGAGCAGCTGGAATACGAGGGTTTTACCCACGACCAGGCCGTATACGGCGTTGACATGGTTTATTAAGCACCAAAAACCGCCTGCTGAAAAGCAGGCGGTTTTTTCTCTTGCGCTTGACCGTTTCGTATTGGACGTATATAATTATTGCATAATGTAAAAAACATGAACGGAGGCCAAGCCAATGATTCAGTGGAAAAATATGGACACCCTCAAAGCCTATGAGGAACTGCGGCAGCTGCAGAGCGTTGACCTTGCCAAAGAAATGAGCGGTGAGCAGGGGGCGGTGCGTGTGGGCAGCTACAGCGTGAAGATGGCCGACGGCCTCGCTTTTAACTATGCGGCCCGTCCCGTCAACGACGAGATCCTGTCCGTTCTCGCCAGGCTCGCGGAGGAGGCCCAGCTTACGGAGAAATATGCCGAGCTTTATAACGGCGCGGTCATCAACACCGGTGAGAAGCGTCTGGTGCTCCATCAGCTGACCCGTGGCCAGCTGGGCGACCCCGTCATGGCCGACGGCGTGGATAAGCGGGCCTTCTATGTGGCGCAGCAGGAGAAGATTGCGGACTTTGCCCGGAAGGTTCACGCCGGGGAGATCACCAACGCCGACGGGGAGCCCTTCAACACCGTGGTGCAGATCGGCATCGGCGGCAGCGATCTGGGTCCCCGGGCCATGTATCTGGCGCTGGAAAACTGGGCAAAGGTCAACGGCACGCTGAAGATGAAGGCCGAATTCATCAGCAACGTGGACCCGGACGACGCGGCCGGCGTCCTCAGCAAGATCGACGCGGCCCATGCCCTTTTCGTGCTGGTGTCCAAGTCCGGCACCACGCTGGAGACGCTCACCAACGAGTCCTTTGTGAAGAACGCGCTGGAAAAGGCGGGGCTTGACCCGGCGAAGCACATGGTCGCCGTCACCAGCGAAACCTCTCCTCTGGCCAAAAACGCCGGGTATCTGGCTGCCTTCTTCATGGATGACTATATCGGCGGCCGCTACTCCTCCACCTCTGCCGTAGGCGGCGCGGTGCTGTCTCTGGCCTTTGGCCCGGAGGTCTTTGCCCGCTTCCTGAACGGCGCGGCCGAGGCCGATGCTCTGGCCAAAAACGCCGACATCCGTGAGAATGCCGCCATGCTGGACGCCCTCATCGGCGTCTACGAGCGCAACGTGCTGGGCTACCCCGGCACCGCTGTCCTGCCTTACTCTCAGGCTATGAGCCGTTTCCCCGCCCACCTGCAGCAGCTGGATATGGAGTCCAATGGTAAGAGTGTCAACCGCTTTGGCGAGCCCATCCATTATGCCACCGGCCCGGTGATCTTCGGCGAGCCCGGCACCAACGGCCAGCACTCCTTCTATCAGCTGCTCCATCAGGGCACCGACATCGTCCCCCTGCAGTTCATGGGCTTCAAGCATAGCCAGATGGGCAGCGATGTGGTCATCGAGGGCAGCACCAGCCAGCAGAAGCTCTGCGCCAACGTGGCTGCCCAGATCGTGGCCTTTGCCTGCGGCAAGGAGGACGAAAACCGCAATAAGTGCTTTGCCGGCGGCCGCCCCTCCAGCATCATCGTGGGCGAGCAGCTGACCCCCGAGGCGCTGGGTGCCATTCTGGCCCACTTTGAAAACAAGGTCATGTTCCAGGGCTTCGTCTGGAACGTGAACAGCTTTGATCAGGAGGGCGTGCAGCTGGGTAAGGTTCTGGCCAAAAAGGTGCTGGCCCATGATACCGACGGTGCGCTGAAGGCTTACAGCGAGCTGCTGGGTATCTGAGAATATATATTGTCAAAAAAGAGACAGCCTTTTGGCTGTCTCTTTTCATGCTTTTTCGATCACACGCAGATCATAGGGTTCAAAGCGGACGTTTCTGTAGGCCTCCAGATCCATGGGAGTACCATCCCAGTCGGAGTGGATGTCACCGTTTTGCTTGATAATAACATCGTAGAGGATGTCCACGCCGTCCTCGTGGACGGTGGATATCTGCAGCGTTCGGTGGTAGGAGACGGTAAGCCCCTTGTAGTCAAACCAGTAACCGCAGCGCATACGGCAGCCGTCCAGATACCGATACTCACAGAGGGCCATGAGGTCGGTGAGGATGCGGTCGCCCTCTTTTTTATAGAGGTTCTCCGGCGTGGTGGCCGTGTAGTCAAAGCGGAACTGAATGGGAAGATCCAGGGCGCGGAAACGCTCCAGAAAGGCGGGCAGATCCTGTGCGGGGTAGTCTTCAAAAAGGACGCAGTTGACGCGGATGGGCACGCCCATGTCCCGGATTCGGGTCAACAGGCTGTCGCTGCACTCCACCACATAACTGACCAGATGCCGGGAGACATTGAGGCAGTTGATGCGGCCCCGGTTCCGCTCAAAAAAGCGGAGAATGTCGGCCTCGTCCACACTGGTCTGCACAGGCAGGGTGGTGTTGATGAAGATGCGGTGCCCCTCCGGCACCTGGTCCAGCATCTGCTGCAGAAGCTGGGGCTGGGCCAACGGCTCTCCGCCGGTGAATACAACGTCGCAGCGGGGGGTGATGGCATGGAGTTCCGCGATGCTTTTGCAGATTTTTTCCGCGCTGAAGCCGCTGCAGTCGGCGTATTCCTGCTTGTTGATGCAGAAGGGGCAGTTGTTGTTGCAGTCGTAGGGTACGAAGACGGTGATGGTGGCGCCGCCCTCGCGGGTTTTATAGGCCATGAAGATCCTTCTTCCGGGGTAATACTTTTACTTTTCGTAGGCGGCGCGGCCTTCCTTGTAGAGGTCGCGGCCGTAGCAGTCGTTGATGACGGTACAGGGGAAGTTTTCCACCCGCAGACGGTAGATGGCCTCGGGGCCCAGCTCGGGGAAGGCCACCACTTCAGCTTCTTTGACGCTGCTGCTGAGGAGGGCGCCGGCACCGCCGATGGGGGCAAAGTAGACGCAGGTGTTCTTCACCATGGAGTCAATGACTTCCTGACGGCGCAGACCCTTGCCGATCATGCCCTTGAGACCGTAGTCCAGCAGCCGGGGCGCGTAAGCGTCCATACGGCCGGAGGTGGTGGGGCCGCAGGAGCCGATGACCTGGCCGGGCTTGGCCGGGCAGGGACCCACGTAATAGATGGTGGCGCCCTTGAGATCCACGGGGAACTCCTCGCCCTTGTCCAGCATGCGGCAGAGCCAGAGATGGGCCTCGTCGCGGCCGGTGTAGAGAACGCCGTTCATAAGCACGCGGTCTCCGGCGTGAAGATCGCGGATAACCTCGTCGGTAAGAGGCAGATGGATGATCTTTTCAGCCATGTTTCTTATCCTCCTCAGATGGTGACAGTCTTGTGCCGGGCCACGTGGCACTGGAGATTGACGGCCACGGGCATGCCCGCCAGATGGACGGGGGCGGTGAGCATGTGGACGGCCAGGGCGGTCTTGGTGCCGCCGAAGCCCTGGGCGCCGATGCCCAGATTGTTGATGGCCTCCAGAAGCTCAGCCTCAAAGGCGGCCACTTCGGGATCGGGGTTGGGCTCGCCAACGTGGCGGATGAGGGCCTTCTTGGCCAGCAGGGCGGTGCGCTCCATGGTGCCGCCGCAGCCCACGCCCACGATGATGGGGGGGCAGGGATTGGAGCCGGCCTTGCTGACGGTTTCCACGATGAAGTCCTTGACGCCCTTCCAGCCCACCGAGGGGGTCAGCATGGCCAGGCGGGACATATTCTCGGAGCCAAAGCCCTTGGGGCAGGCGGTGATGGTGAGCTTGTCGCCGGGGACCAGCTCAATGTGGCAGATGGCGGGGGTGTTGTCGCCGCGGTTCTCGCGCTCGCCCAGAGGGTGATCCTGCGTGCCCTTGCGGAGGTAGCCGCGCTTGTAGCCACGGGCCACGCCTTCGTCCATGGCGGTCTGGAAATCGCCGTTGATATGCACGTCCTGACCCAGCTCCACAAAGAAGATGGCAAGGCCGGTGTCCTGGCAGATGGGCTGCTGACGCTCGGCGGCGATGTCAGCGTTTTTCAGAATGTCGCCGATGATGCCCTTGCAGAGCTCGCTTTGCTCCTCCTGCTGCGCCTTTTCCAGCGCGGCGCGGACGTCCTCGGGCAGGTAGTAGTTGGCGTCGATGACCAGCTGCTCCACGGCAGCGGTGATCTCGGCAGCACTGATCTCACGAATGCTCATAACGTTCCTCCGTATATGTTCTGGTGTCATTACTTGCCAATGTTATAATACACCATTATGCAAAAAATGCAACGTAAAAAATTCAGGGCAAACGTTTGTTTCTCAACAAATCGAAGCAAAGTTTACAAATAGTCTTTCTTTTTTATAAAAGATGTGGTATAATATGCCCATCACAACGAAAGGAGCCTACTGACATGAAGTTTCATTTCATGGACAAGAAGATGGAGACTGCTCCCGACCTGCACGACTACGCGGCCAAGAAGATCGGCAAGATCGACCGCCTTTTCAAGCAGGAATCCGAAGCCAACGTGGTATTCAGCCGCGAGCGTGGCCGCTACAAAGCCGAGGTCACGATCAAAAACAGCGGCATGATTTACCGCACCAGCGAGGTGACGGGCGACCTTTACGCCTCCATAGACTCCGCCGTCGCGTCAATTGAAAGCCAGATCCGCAAGAACAAGACCCGCCTCTCCAAGAAGCTCAAGAGTGAACCCATCGAGTGGTACAACCCCGGCGGCAGTGTGGAGCCCGAGGCGGACGAGGAAGAGGATTTCCAGATCGTCCGTACCAAGCGCTTCTCCATGAAGCCCATGACGGCCGAGGAAGCCATCCTGCAGATGAACCTTTTGGAGCATGCCTTCTACGCTTTCAAAAACGTCGACGATGACGGCGCCTTCGCCGTGGTCTATCGCCGCAAGGACGGCGGTTACGGCCTCATGAGCGACGCGGCTGACGTTGATTGATACCATATAAATAAGATAACACCCATCTGAGCATTAGACGGGTACTCGCAAGGAAGTAGTTTAAAAAATTACTGTTTTGCGGTATCTGCCTGGCTGGGTTGAAAACAACAAACAGAACGATGTCGAGTCGCATGACCGGCATCGTTCTGTTTGTTGTTTCCGAACTGGACAGAGATTTGTAGTGGAGCTTGCAGAAGGCAGTGCAAAGGACCTCTCGGAACCGGCGAAAACGATCTGTAACGGTGTTGTCTCCGGGTGCGCCGGTCCTTGACATGCTTTGCGTATTGGTTTATCATATTATGAAAGTTAAATATATGATGATTGTCTGTTGTGGAGGACAAGAATGACCTCACCTGTAATATCTGTGGTAGCTGCTTCGGTGCTGCTGATGCATGTTATTGATTTTATACATCACTGGGAAAAAACCAGAAAGGCAATGGCTTGAACCACAGCCCGGTTATTGGGCAAGTCTGCCAGCAGCGTTTGCTGATATCCGGAGAAAGCATGGGGGACGATGCCGTGAACACACCGAAAGTTTCCGTTATTATGCCGTCGCTGAATGTGGCGGCCTATATCCGGGAGTGTCTTGAAAGCGCAGTAAAGCAGAGCCTGCGGGATATCGAAATCATCTGCGTGGATGCCGGTTCCACCGATGGTACGGAAGAGATTCTCAAAGAATATGCGGAAAAAGATGCTCGCATCCACTTTATTCACTCCGACGTCAAAAGCTACGGATATCAGATGAATCTGGGGCTGGATGCAGCCAGAGGTGAATATATCGGAGTGCTGGAAACCGATGACTGGGTCGAGCCGGAAGCGTTTGAGACTTTGTGGGAAACGGCCAGGGCCAACGATGCAGACGTAGTAATGGCCAACTACTTTTGGTATACCACCAGGGATGGTGTCTGCAATAAGCCGGTTGAAAATCTGAAGAACTGCCCATACAATAAGGTGTTTACTCCGTTGGAAGAAAGGGAGCTCTATAAGGTTACGCCTTCTATATGGAGCGGGATCTACAGGAGAGAACTGCTGTCGGAGAGCAATATCCGTTTTAACGAGACGCCTGGGGCATCCTTTCAGGATACCTCCTTTCATTTTATGGTCTGTACTGCGGCCCGGCGATGCTGTCTGCTCAACCGTTATTTTCTCCATTATCGCCGGGATAATGAGGGATCTTCGGTCCATTCCAAAGGCAAGATCTTCTGTGTTTCGGATGAGGCCCATTACTTTGAAGCGTTTTTGGAACGGCGGCCGAGCGACAGGCAAAAGCTGGCTCAATTCTGGCAGGCACTGAAGTATGAAAAGTACCGCTGGAACTTTGAACGTCTGGATGAGGAGTCCAGACAGGTGTTTGTGCGGTTGATGTGCGCAGAGTTTTTGGCGGCGCGGGAGGCGGGGACGCTGGAAAAAGCCTGTTTTACGCCGGAGGACTGGATCGCGGTGAATCAGCTGATCAGCAGACCTGAGCGTTACTGCAGAATGTCGTTCTTTTGGAGCAGGGAACGTAAGGGGGCGGTGCGCCGCCTGTATGGCATGCTCCGGGACTACGGCCTTTGTGCTACCCTTTGCAGCGTCGGACAGAAAATTCAGAAACGAGATTTCCGATGAAAAGGAATTGCCGATGAAACAGTATGATTATCTTTTGGTTGGCGCAGGGCTTTATTCCGCGGTGTTTGCTCATCTGGCTGTAGGGGCAGGGAAGAAGTGTCTGGTTATCGAAAAGCGGGACCACATCGGCGGCAATGTCTACTGTGAAAAGGTTGAAGGGATCAATGTCCACAGGTATGGCGCCCATATTTTTCATACCAGCAACCGCCGTGTTTGGGATTTTGTCAGTTCTCTGGTGGAGTTCAATCGCTATACCAACTCCCCGGTAGCCAACTACCGGGGTGAAATATATAACTTGCCTTTCAATATGAACACATTTTCCAAAATGTGGGGTATCTCGACTCCTGACGAAGCCAGAGCCATCATTGCGGCACAGCGCAAATCCGTGCAGGGAGAACCGCAGAATCTGGAAGAGCAGGCGATTTCTCTGGTTGGCGTGGATGTCTACCAAAAGCTGATCAAGGGTTATACGGAAAAACAATGGGGACGGGATTGCCGGGAGCTTCCTGCTTTCATCATCAGGCGTCTGCCTATTCGCTACACTTACGACAACAATTACTTCAACGACCTCTATCAGGGCATTCCCGTTGGTGGCTACAATGTGCTTATGGAAAAGCTCTTTGCCGGCTGTGATATAGAGACGGGCGTGAATTATCTGGAGCAGCGGGAAAAGTACGAGGCACTGGCGGAGCGGGTGGTTTATACCGGCCCCATAGATGCATATTTTCAATATAAGTTTGGAAAATTGGAATACCGCACAGTCCGTTTTGAGACGGAGCTGCTGGATACGGATAACTATCAGGGGGTGGCGGTGGTCAACTATACTGACCGGGAGACCGCCTATACCCGCATAATTGAGCATAAGCACTTTGAGTTTGGCACACAGCCCAAAACGGTGATTTCCCGTGAGTATCCTGCCGAATGGGAAGAAGGGATGGAGCCCTATTATCCGGTCAACGATGCCAGGAACCAGGCACTGTATCAGCGGTACGCCGCGCTGGCCGCAGACGAGGCTGTTATATTCGGCGGACGACTTGGCGAGTATAAGTATTACGATATGGATGAGGTTATCGAGGCGGCCATGCTCCGCTTCGAAGAAGAGCTAAACCCACTCAAATGAGAAACAAAAAGGATGAAAAGCGCAGCGGAGGATTGCGCTTTCTGCAAAAGTAAAATGCTGCCATGCGGGGTTTTCGTCCCGCATGGCAGCATTTTATAGCGATAGGATCATTTCATTTTGACGGATAAACTCTTACTTAACAGTGTTGGTGTAAGCGGGGATGGCCAGCTTGTCGCCAACCATCACGTAATTGAAGTTTACGTTGGGGTTCAGCGTGGTCAGCATTTTGTAGCTGCTGGAGAAATCACTGCCGTTGGCCTTGCAGACGCTGTAGACCGTGTCACCCTTCTTCATGGTGTAGTTGGTGACGGTGTAATACTCCGTGGCGTTGTAGCCGAAGGTGCCGCTGGTGGGGATCCAGAGTTTGCTGCCCACGGCGATGTTGCTGTAGCTGCTGAGGCTGTTAACCACGGCGATGATCTCGGCATTCTTGGAGAAGCTGGTGTTGTGATCGTTGCAGATACCCACCAGGGTGTCGCCGCTCTTGACGGTGTAGGGAATCAGATAGTACTTGGCGGCGGTGGTGGCGTTGAAGAGGTTGGGCTTCTCGCCGGTGGTGGTCGTGGTAGTCGTGGTAGTCGTGGTGGTGGAGCCGTCGGGATTGGTGACGGTGGTGGAGGTGGAGGTGCCCACACCGGTGCCGGCGTTGGCGGCGTCGTTGGGCAGGGAGCCGGTGCCGGGAGTCACGGTGGTGCTGCCGGCGGCCTTTTCGGTATAGATGGGAATGTAGAAGATGGTGTTGGCCTTAAAGCTGGTCAGGTTCTTGGGATTGCCGTTGAGCTTCTTGATGATGTCCTCATTCTTGCTCATGGAGATGCCGTATTTGACGCAGAGGTTATAGACGGTGTCACCGGGGAGGAGCAGGTGGCTGTAAACGGTGTAATACTCCGTGGCGGCACCGGGCGTGGTAGCGGGGACCCAGTATTCCCGGCCCGCAATAAGATAGTTGAAGCTGGAGATCTTGTTGACGTCCTGAATCAGATCCTTGTACTTGGAGAAGCTGATGCCACGGCGGGAGCAGACATTGGTAAGGTTGTCGCCCTTTTCCAGCTTGTGCTTGGTGAGGTAGAAGGCCACGTAGTCGCTGTTCTGGCTGCCGGTGCCGGTGGGGGGCGTAGAAGCGGCAGGGGGCGTAGTGGCGCCGGGAGCGGGGGTGGCACCGGGAGCGGGCGTGACGGTGGGCGGCGTGGTGGTGCTGCCGGAAGCGCCGATCTTACCGGAGGGCACGGGAAGGTAGATGGGCGTACCCACATAGAAGCTGCTGAGGTTTTTGGGATTGCCGTTAAGCTGCTTGATGAGCTTTTCGTTCTCGCTGAGGGAGATGCCGTACTTGGTGCAAAGGGCACCCACGGTGTCGCCGGCGACGAGGGTGTGGCGGTAGACGGCGTAGTAGTCGGTGGCGCTGCCAACGCTCTTGGCAGGCAGCCAGTACTTGCGCCCGGCGATGAGGTAGTTGAAGTTCGAAATGTTGTTGACGTTCTGGATGATAGACTTGTAGTTGGCGAAGTTGATGTCCCGGCTTTTACAGACGGCGGACATGGTATCGCCTGCCTGCAGCTCGTACTGCGTCAGATAGAAGGCGATGTAGTCCTGGTTCTGTTCGTTGTCTGCAGCCAGTGCCGTGGGTGCCAGAGACAGGGCCAGGCAGAGGACCAGCAGCAGGGTAACAATGCGTTTTTTCATATGCTTCGCTCCAATCTTCCCCAGAGCGGGGTATTTTCCAAGGGTATGGTACCCCCATTTCTTCGTATGGAAATCTTATCATTTTCGGCTTCCTTTGTACATACGGCAAAGGTAACAAAAATTTACAGGCACTTTTGAGAATATCCGACAAAGAATTACAAATAAGTTACAAATTTTAGGAAAAGCCGGGTTTGCGGCGTGAAAAAGCCCCTGCCTTACAGACGGCAGGGGCTGAAGTGTAACAAATGGAAACAGGGGGATCAGTTGACGTCGTCCTCGGTGCGCTCGGGGGGGAGCTCCAGCAGCCGGGGGTTTTTCAGCAGATGCTTGAAAGAACGGAGGGCGGTGGTGTAGATAACGCCGTCGGCAATGCGCTCGTCGCAGGTAATGCGGAAGTCCACATAGCGCTTTTCGCTGACGCTGCCTTCGCTGTCGGTTTCCCAGCAGCGGCGCTTGGCGCCAAAGCTCAAAAAGCAGGGGAGGTTGCCGAAGTCGTAGATGTGATGCTCCACAGGGGCCACGCCCAGAGAGCCCAGATCGCTGATGGAGAGGGAGCCGTGGTAGGGGCTGGCTTCCAGAAGACTCCTGGGCAGCCAGTCGTGGTAATCCATGAAGCGCAGCAGACCCATGCACCAGCGCATCAGGAAGCGGGGCAGCCGGACCAGAGAGCCGACGCTCCGGTCAAAGTCGGTCTCGCCGGTGCCGGAGAGGACCTCGTCAATGGCATCGTTGATGCGGCGGTATACATCATATATAGTATCCGTGGGGCTGCAGAAGATCTTGATGCGGGTCATGGGGGCGTCGCCGGTGCTGCCCCGGCGGACGTTGAGGACCACCTGAATGTCGTTGCGGGCGTAGATGCGGCGGCCGGAGACAAAGCGGTTGATGGCCGGGCACATGGCGGCGGTGCGGACATAGGCGGCGGCCATCAGATGGGCCAGTCCCATGTTTTTGCAGCCTTCGCTGCGCTTCTGCAGCAGCCAGCGCTCCAGCTCCGTGACCTCAATGCTATCGGAAAAGCTGTTGCAGGCGTCGCTGCGGCGGGGCATGGCGTAAACGGCAAAGCGCTGTGCGGCGTCCAGAGAGCGGAGCTGCCGCCCATCCTTGCGGTCACCCAGACGTTTTCCGTAGCTGTTGTTGGCCATGAGATGATCCTCCGTAAATGAAAATGAACAAAAAAATATTTATTTACATTATAGTATATTTTTTGTCGATTGCAAGGGGGAGAAAAACGGAAAAAACGGGTCGATTTTGCTGCAATTGAGGCAGAATGCAAAAGAGGCATAAGCATTTCTGTTAAAAAGTCATACAAATATTCTTGCCAAACTTGTCAAAAAGGGTTAGTATATATACTTGGAGAAAGTTTTAATTTGGTAGGGAGGTGTGACGATGTCAATGGATGCGATTGCTGCTGTCAGCCAGGCTGAGGCAGAAGCCAAGCGTCTCAAGGCTGAGGCCGCAGCGGAAGTGCGGCGTGCCGCTGCTGCTGCGGAAGCGGCGGGCCGGGACGCGGTGGAAGCTGCGCTGGCGAAGGCGGCAACGGAGTTGGCGGAGTACCAGGCAAAGGCGGCCAAAGCGGCCGAGTCTGCCGAAAAGGAACTCCGGTTCAACACCGAGAACCTGAAGACTGAGATCCGCTCCGCCGCTGAGGCGAAGCTGGGCCAGGCTTCTGATTTGATCGTAGAAAGGATCGTAGGCCGGTGAGT
>SVLG01000046.1 GCA_015068055.1 Oscillospiraceae bacterium
GCTGGTGATCACCGGCATCGAGATCGCCTCCTACGGCAAGGACCTTCCTGGGAAGCCCACGCTGGTGGATGCCTGCGAGGCCATGTACGCCGCGGCTCCGTCGCTGCGGCTCCATCTGGGCAGTCTCGAACCCCGCTGTCTTACGGAGGAGGCCGTGGCGCGGCTGCAAAAGCTCAATATCTGCCCGCATTTCCATCTCTCCCTCCAGTCCGGCTGCGACGCAACGTTGAAGCGTATGAACCGCAAGTACGACACGGCTCTGTTCTATGATGTGGTGGAGCGACTGCGCCGTTCCTTCCCCGGCTGCGCCATCACCACCGACCTGATCTGCGGTTTCCCCGGGGAGACGGAGGAGGAGTTTGCCGAGACGCTGGCCTTTATCCGCCGCTGCGACTTTGCCGCCATGCATGTATTCCCTTATTCCGTCCGCCCCGGCACTCCGGCAGCGAAAATGGAACAGCTGCCACAGAAGGTAAAGACCGGGCGGGCCGCCCGGGCCATCGCCGCGGCGGAGGAGATGGAGCTTGCCTATCTTGCCGCCCAGCAGGGCCGCACCCTGTCCGTAATCTTTGAAACGGAAAAGGACGGCGTCAGCCGGGGCCACAGCGAAAACTATGTGGAGGTCTGCGTGACGGGAACCGGGCTCCGCGGCCTTGTCAGAAACGTGAAAATCACCGGACTCGACGGCAAAATGCTTGTGGGGTCTGTACTTTGAAATTTTATTCAAAACGGCGTATACTTGCATTTTAAGAACACGGGTTTGTGTTCTTCATATACTAACAGGAGGTCAAAAACAATGAATCGCGAAACGACGTACAACTTCTCCGCCGGCCCGTCCGTTCTTCCCACCCAGGTGCTGCAGCGTGCTTCTTCCGAGCTGCTCAACTACAGCGGCAGCGGTATGTCTGTGATGGAGATGAGTCATCGAAGTAGTGAGTTCATGGAGATCTTCTCATCCACCAAGTGTAAACTGAAAGAGGCGCTTTCCGTGCCCGACACCCATGAAATCCTCTTTCTGCAGGGCGGTGCCTCCATGCAGTTTTCTGCCATCCCTCTGAACCTCAGTAAGGAAGGGGACACGGTGGACTATGCCGTCACCGGCAACTTTGCCAGCATCGCCGCCAAGGAGGCCGGACGCTACTGCAGGGTGAATGTGGCGGCCTCCAGCGCGGATAAGAATTACAGCTACATCCCCGCGCAAAGTGAGCTGAAGCTCTCGGAGGACGCGGCCTATTTCTACTACTGCTCCAACAACACCATCTTCGGCACGGCCTGGAACTACGTTCCGGAGACGAAGGCCCCCATCTGCTGCGATATGTCCTCGGAAATTCTCAGCAAGAGCGTGGATGTGAGCCGCTACGGCCTCATTTTTGCCGGTGCCCAGAAGAATATGGCCCCCGCCGGCCTCACCGTGGTCATCGTGGATAAGAGCCTTCTGGGCCGTGAGCGTCCCTACACCCCCATGATGCTGGGCTACAAGCTTATGGCGGAGAAGGACTCCATGTACAACACTCCTCCCTGCTATAATATCTATCTGCTGGGTCTGGTGCTGGACTGGCTCAAAGAGCAGGGCGGCGTTGCCGGTATGGAGCGCATCAAGCATGAAAAGGCGATGCTGCTCTATGACTATCTCCGCGAGAGCCGTCTCTTTGTGCCCTGCGCCGAGGAAGGCAGCCGCAGCGATATGAATGTTACCTTCCGCACCGGCGACGACGCGCTGGACGCGGAGTTCGTGAAGTTTGCCAAGAGCCGGGGCCTTCTGAATCTCAAGGGCCACCGGATCGCCGGCGGTATGCGTGCCTCCATTTACAATGCCATGCCCATGGAGGGCGTAAAAGCGCTGGTGGAAACCATGAAAGAATTTGAGGTGCAGCATGTTTAAAATAAAGACCATGAACGCCATTGCGGAGACGGGCCTGAACTATCTGAACGAGCGCGGCTGCGAGGTCGGCGCCGCTGTGGAGGCTCCCGAAGCCCTGCTGATCCGCTCGGCCAACATCCACGAGATGAGCTTCAATCCCGAGCTGCTCTGCATTGCCAGAGCCGGTGCCGGCGTCAACAACATCCCCACCGCCCGCTGCGCCGAGGAGGGTATCGTTGTCTTCAACACCCCCGGCGCCAATGCCGACTCCGTGAAGGAGATGGCCATCTGTGCGCTGCTGCTGGCCAGCCGTGATGTGCTGGGCGGCCTGGACTGGGTGCGCAGCATTGCCCACGAGGGGGATAAGATCCCCGCTATGGTGGAAAAGGGCAAGAACAGCTTCATCGGTCCGGAGATCTCCGGCAAGTCTCTGGGTGTCATCGGTCTGGGCGCTGTGGGCGCCCGTGTGGCCAACGCTGCGCTGCGGCTGGATATGGAAGTTTACGGCTACGACCCCTACTTAAGCGTGGACGCTGCCTGGAGCCTTTCCAGCAAGGTGCAGCACGTGACGGACATTGATACGATCTTCCGCACCTGCGACTACATCACCGTCCATGTGCCCTACCTGCCTTCCACGCATCACACCATCAACGCCGCCGCCCTCTCCAAGATGAAGCAGGGGGTGCGCATCATCAATCTGGCCCGGGGTGAGCTGGTGGATGACGAGGCTATGATCGCCGCGCTGGACAGCGGCAAGGTGGCCCGCTACGTCACCGACTTCCCCAATGCCCGTCTGGCCGGTATTCCCAATGTGGTGGCCCTGCCCCACCTCTCTGCTTCTACCCCCGAGGCCGAGGAGAAGTGTGCCCTCATGGGCGCCAAGGAGATCTATGACTACCTCCTCAACGGCAACATTGCCAACAGCGTGAACCTGCCCAACGCGGCTCTGGATCGTCTGGGCGAGAGCCGTCTCTGCATCCTCCACAAGAACCAGCCCAAGATGCTCAACCAGTTCCTGGAGATCATCGCCGAGGACAACATTAACGTGGATCACATGATGAACAAGGCCCGGGGCGAGTATGCCTACACCATCTTCGACACCACCACGAAGCTGCCGGACGATATCTGCGAGCGCGTGGCGAAGATTGAGGGTGTCAACCGTATCCGGCTTCTCTGAAATATGAATCCGAGAGCTTTGATCGCCGCTCTCGCCGTAGCCGAGCGGCTCAAGGACACCACCCGCCACTGCTATACCTCCGGCGGCCGTCATGAGAGCGTGGCCGAGCACAGCTGGATGATGTGCCTCATGGCCTTTCTTTTGAAGGATGAGTTCCCGGAGGCGGACATGGCGAAGGTCATGGAGATGTGCGTCATCCATGATCTGGGCGAGTGCTTCACCGGGGACATACCCGCCTTTGATAAGAATGCCGCCCATGAGGCGCGGGAGGAGGAACTGCTGGCCCGGTGGGTGGACTCTCTGCCGGAGGCGGAGGGGAGCCGTATGCGTGCGCTCTACGCCGAGATGGCGGAGCGGAGTACAGCAGAGGCCAGAGTGTACAAGGCCATCGACGCGCTGGAGGCGGTGCTGCAGCACAATCTCTCCGATCTCAGTACATGGATACCCCATGAGTATGACCTCAACCTTCGTTATGGAGAGGACAAGGTGGCCTTTTCGGAGTATCTGACGGCCCTTCGCGCTGAGATCCGGAAGGACACGGAGGAAAAGATAGGGCAAGGACTGTAAAAAAAGCAGCAGCCGAAAGGCTGCTGCTTTTTCAGTCTCTGTATCGCTTGTCGTAGCATTCCCGGCCCAACACGGTGGAAAGCTCTGTAAGGATGAGCCCCGGTCCTCGGGGAAACTCATCGGCATCCCGGAAACTGAGATTTCGGCTGGCGGGCAGCATGACGCGGACTCTGGTACCCTTGCCGCTGCGGCTTTCCACCAGCATGGTGCCGCCGTGGGCGCGGACGATGCCCTGCGAGACATAGAGTCCCAAACCGGCGCCATCCCCGCTCAGAAGGTTTTCTTCCCGGACGGAAAAGAGGGCGCTCAGCTCACTTTCGCTGATGCCGCTGCCGTTGTCGTCCACAGAGAGGATAACCTGTTCGCCCCGGTGACTGAGACTCACGCAGATCTCCCCGCCTTCGGCTGTGTGGAGCAGGGCATTGGAGAGGAGGTTCAGCAAAAGCTGTTCCAGCCGCTCCCGATCACCCGCCACCAGAAAACCACTGCCCTTGTTCTCGAAGCGCAGCTCTACCTGCCGATCCCGCGTGAAAAAGCGCACGGAGTCCAGAAGCCGGCGGCAGAGGGCGCCGAACTCCAGTGTCTGGCGCTGTATGCTCAGTTCACCCGCCAGCAGCGTGTTGGTGTCCGACAGGTTCCGGGTGAGACGCAGAAGCCGATAGTAATTGTGCTGCAGGATGGCGGCATAGGTGCCGATCTTTTCATCGTCGCAGGTGCGGCCCAGCATCAGCTCTGCGGCCATATGCAGGTTATAGGCCGTGGTACGCAGCTCACTGAGGGCTGCCGGAGGCATCACGCTGCGGCTGCGCTCCAGCCGCGGCATCGTAAGCAGCAGCGCCTCGCCCCGCTGCACACAGCTGACGGAGATGGGGCCATCGTCCCCCGGGAGGGTGCATACCCAGCTGTCGCCTTCCCCGTCGAAAATCAGGGAGGGGAGCCACTTATCGGCTGCCTGCCCCACACAGTCAGGGAAACGTTCCAGTGCGGCGGTGTTGGCGTATATGATTTTGCTGCTGTGGACGCAGAGTACCGCATCCCGGCTCAGCGCGAAAAGCGCAGTCAGCTCCTTGAGTTCATGTTGATCCATACAGGCAGTTTACCCCACTTGCTGCATACTGTTTCTTTTCTCAATCATAACAAATATTGGATGTATCTACAAGTACACCTGAAACATTTTTTATGGTAAAATGGGATAAACTGCTCAAAAAAAGATAAAATATCGCAGGATCTTTGATAAAAAAGGTCTTGTATATACAAATGAAATGTTGTAGAATACACGCTGATAAGAATATCATCAAAATGGAGGTATAAACAATGATTAGAGTTGGTATCAACGGTTTTGGCCGTATCGGCCGTCTGGCTGCCCGCGTTCTGCTGCAGCGTGACGACATCGATCTGGTGGCGATCAACGCCCCCGACAAGACCCCCGAGATGGTGGTCTACGCCTTCACCCATGACACCGTCCACGGCCGCTGGAACGGCAAGGTCACTGCTGAGGCCGGCTGCATCACCTTTGGCGAAGACAAGGTCGCTCTGCTGGACAGCCGCGATCCTTCCAAGCTGAACTGGGGTGAGCTGGGTGCCGATTACGTGCTCGAGTGCACCGGCAAGTTCCTCTCTCAGGAGGCTGTGCAGCCCCATCTGGATGCCGGCGCCAAGTTCGTTCTCATGAGCGCTCCTGCCAAGGACAAGACGCCCATGTTCGTCTACGGCGTTAACCATGAGAGCTTCGATCCCGCCCTCTCCACCGCTTCCGCCGCTTCCTGCACCACCAACTGCCTGGCTCCCGTGGCCAAGGTTCTCAACGACAAGTTCGGCATCATCGAGGGTCTCATGACCACCGTGCACGCTGCCACCGCCACCCAGAACATCGTGGACGACTACTCCAAGAAGAACTTCCGTCTGGGCCGCTCCACCTACTGCAACATCATCCCCACTTCCACCGGCGCTGCCAAGGCCGTGGGTAAGGTCATCCCCTCCCTGCAGGGCAAGCTGACCGGCACTTCCATGCGTATCCCCGCTGCCGACGCTTCCGTCGTTGACCTGACCGTCCGTCTGGAGAAGGCCTGCACCATGGACGAGATCTGCGCCGCTATGAAGGAAGCCAGCGAAGGCGAGATGGCCGGCGTTCTCGGCTACGAGACCGACGCCGTTGTCTCCTCCGACTTCATCGGCACCTCCTACGCCTCCATCTTCGACGCCACCGCCGGCATCGCCCTGAACGATCACTTCGTCAAGCTGATCGCCTGGTACGACAACGAGATGGGCTTCACCCAGAACATGATCCGTCTCATGGTCCACTGCGCCCACGCCCGCGGCGACAAGTAATTTATCTCTTAAATGCAAAACAGCGCTGTCCGAAAGGACAGCGCTGTTTTTGCGCCTTTCGCACCCCTTCCGTACCCGTTCATAGAATGACCCAGGGAAGCCGTTGGCCTCCCATTCGCAAAGAACGGAGGTGCCAAATTCGTGGCATGATCGTGGAAGTAAACAAACTCTCCCTGCGCTATCAGTCGGCGGAGGGGGAGGTGGAGGCCCTGCGGGATGTATCCCTTTCGCTGGAAGAAGGGGAGTTTGTGAGTCTGGTGGGGCCCTCCGGCTGCGGCAAGTCCACGCTGCTCTCTGCCATTGCGGGGCTTGAAAAGCCCACGGCGGGGACGGTCCTTGTGGCCGGGGAGGCTGTTACGGAACCCTCCCTGCGCGTAGGCTTCATGCCCCAGAAGGATCAGCTCTTTCCGTGGCGGAGCATCTGGGGCAATGTGACGCTGGGTCTTGAGATACGGGGCATGAATGACAAGGGCCATCAGGAATACGTCCGCTCCCTTCTGGAGCAGTACGGTCTTTCGGACTTTGTCCGCAGCCACCCGGCTCAGCTTTCCGGCGGTATGCGCCAGCGCTGTGCCCTCATCCGCACCCTGGCCACCCGGCCCGATATACTCCTTCTGGATGAACCCTTTTCCGCGCTGGACTACCAGACCCGTCTGGCTGTCTCCGCCGATATCCAGTCCATTATCCGTCAGCAGGGCAAGACCGCGCTGCTGGTGACCCATGATATAGCCGAAAGTGTCAGTCTCTCCGACCGGATAGTGGTGCTGACAAAGCGGCCCGGCCGCGTAAGGACCATCCATACTCTGACGGAGCTGCAGGGGCTCGACCCCATGGAGCGCCGGGGTCACAGGGCCTTTCAGCGGTATTTCAACAGCATATGGAAGGAGCTGGAACTGGATGGATAGGGGAGTGAGTGCGGAGCGAAAACGATACCTCGGTGAGATAAAGCGCCGGAGCCGCGCCGTGACGGCGCTGCGGCTGGGACTGCTGCTGGCCTTCTTTGCTCTCTGGGAGCTTGCGGCTGTGCAGGGAACGGTGGACGCCTTCATTGTCAGCTCCCCTTCCCGGATGTGGGAGACCTTTCTCTCTCTTTTCCGAAGCGGGGATCTCTGGCTCCATCTGGGTACCAGCCTCTGGGAGACGGTGGCCGGCTTTGTGCTGGGGACACTGCTGGGAACGCTCATAGCGGTGCTGCTCTGGTGGAGCCCCTTTCTTTCCCGGGTACTGGACCCCTATCTGGTGGTACTCAACGCCCTGCCCAAAACAGCGTTGGGGCCAATCTTCATCGTCTGGATGGGGGCGGGGGCCGGGTCCATCATCACCATGACGCTGGCAATCTCGCTGGTGGTGACGATCCTCGACATGCTCAGCGGCTTTCTCAGCGTGGACGAAGAGAAAATACGGCTCATGCGCTCGCTGGGGGCAAGCCGGAGGAAGATCCTGACAAAGCTGGTGATCCCGGCCAACTTTACCACGTTGATAAACGCCCTGAAGGTCAATGTGGGCCTTTCCTGGGTGGGTGTCATCATGGGCGAATTTCTGGTGTCCAAAGCGGGGCTCGGCTATCTCATTGTCTATGGCTCTCAGGTCTTTCAGATGGATCTGGTGATGACGACGGTGCTGCTGCTGGCTCTGGCCGCGGCGGGGATGTATCTGGGCATCCTGCAGCTGGAAAAGTGGCTCAAAAAATATCTGGGAGTGGTTACATGAAAAAGCTGTTTATCCTTCTGATGTGTCTGGCCCTGCTTTGTGTCGGCCTTGTCGGCTGCGGCGGGGAAGAGGAGCTTACCACGGTCTCTCTCAACGAAGTGACTCATTCGGTGTTCTACGCGCCGTTATATGCGGCCATGGAGCTGGGCTACTTTGAGGAGGAAGGACTGAAGATCGAGCTTACCAACGGCGGCGGCGCCGACAAGGTCATGACGGCCATCCTCTCCGGTCAGTCGGATATCGGCCTTGCGGGGCCGGAGAGTTGTATTTACGTACTGCAGGAAGGCAGGGAAGACCACGCGCTGGTCTTTGCCCAGCTGACCAAGAGGGACGGCTCCTTCCTGGTGGGCCGCAGCAAGGAGGCGTTCAGCTGGGAAAATCTCCGGGGCAAGACCATCCTCGGCGGACGCAAGGGCGGCGTTCCCGAAATGACGCTGGAATACGTCATGCGGCAAAACGGCGTCATTCCCCATGAGGACGCGGTGGTGGACACCAGCGTGCAGTTCAACATGATGGCCGGGGCCTTCACCGGCGGCAACGGCGACTATGTGGCGCTCTTTGAACCCACGGCCACTGAGGTGGAGCGCTCCGGCAAGGGTTACATCCTCTGTTCCATCGGGGAGGAGAGCGGCGAGATCCCCTACACGGCCTTTTTCGCTGCCAAAAGCTTTATAAGCGAAAACCCGGACGTGATCCAGGGCTTCACCAACGCCATCGCGCGGGCCCAGAAATGGGTGCAGGAGACGGACGCGGCGGAGATCGCCAAAATCATCGCCCCTCAGTTCCCCGACAGTGACCTTGACGTGCTCACCGCCGTTACCCAGCGGCATAAGGACATCGACGCCTGGAACAGCGAACCCTTCATGAAAGAGGAAGCGCTGGACCGGCTGCAGACCGTCATGGAGACAGCGGGCGAGCTTTCGGAACGGGTGGACTATGAAGCGCTGGTGGATATGAGCTTTGCCCTGCGCGCCGTGGAGTAAAAATGTAGGGAACGGTCTTGACCGTTCCCTCTTTTCAGTAGTATCATCAGCTTGCGGCCAATGCCGCAGGAGGTCAAATAATGGCGATTTGGGTCAATGTTTTTGATATGATCGGCACCGTGGCCTTTGCCGTGTCCGGGGCGCTGACGGGTATCCGCAAGCACATGGACATTTTCGGCATCAGCATTCTGGCTCTGTCTACCGCTACTTTTGGCGGTATCATCCGCGACGTGATCCTTGGCATCACACCCCCCACCACCTTTCAGAAGCCCGCTGCGGCCATGGTGGCCATTACCACGGCGATCATCGTGTTTCTGCCGCCCATACGAAAACGCATTTTACACAGCAGCCATGTCTATGATCTGGTGATGCTGGTGATGGACTCTCTGGGCCTGGGAGCCTTTACGGTCATCGGTGTGCAGAAGGCCTATACCTGTATGCCCACGCCGGGGCTCTATCTCTGCGTTTCCATGGGGGTACTTACCGGTGTCGGCGGCGGTGTTCTTCGGGATGTCATGGCCGGCATTACCCCCGACGTTTTCGTCAAGCGCATTTACGCCAGTGCCTGCATTGCCGGGGCTCTGCTCTGCTGTTTCCTCTGGGGGCGCATCCCCAGCCTCTGGGCCATGCTCTGCGGTACGGTCCTCATCGTTGCCATCCGTTTTCTGGCTGCCCATTACCGCTGGAGTCTGCCCCGGGCCTGAATACAGAAGGGCTCCCTCATCGGAGGGAGCCCTTCTGTATTCAGAAAATCGGCAGCAGACCGCCGATGAAGCCCAGCACCACGCCGGAGACATAGAGAACGATGAGCGTCTGCAGACTGGCCTTCCAGTTATGCTCCATGCGGAAAAGTACCAGCAGACCCACACCGCTGCCCACCAGTAGCCCGGAGAGCATGGCACCCAGAGACATACCGCCCTCCAGATAGAGTTCGGTGAGGATGACACTGGCGGCACAGTTGGGGATGAGACCGATGATGCCCGCCAGCAATTCACCTGCCACAGGGCGGTTGAGGATGAAAGAAGCCAGACGATCATGGCCCACGCTTTCCACCACGATGCCCAGAACGAAACTTACGGCGAAGATGAAAAGAAAGATCTTCAGCGTATGGTGCAGAGCGGACCGGAGAACGCTGTCCTCGCAGCGGCAGCCCTCCCGCTCGCACATATCGTGGATGTGTCGATGCTGCTCACGGCCGAAATGTCGCTCCAGCGCATCGATGAGAAAGCCTGCCAGCATACCGGCCGCGGCCTTGAAAAGAAGAATCTTTGCGATAAAGCCGCCGGGCAGGGAATGGGAGAGGAAGATGGGCAGCATTTCGTCGGAGGTGGAGAGGAATACGGCCAGCAGCGTACCCCGGGTGATAAGACCACCGGCGTAGAGGTTGGCCGTGGCGGTGGAAAAGCCGCACTGGGGAATGACACCCAGTACGCCGCCGATGACGGGACCAAAGCGTCCGGCCCGGTTGATGAGCGAGACGGTCTTTTCCTCCGCGTGGTGTTCTATAATTTCGATGGCCAGATAGGTGAGCAGCAGGAAGGGTAAAATTTTCAACGATTCCAGCAGTGCATGCTCCACAACATGAAGGATCATGGGGGCCTCCGTAATTTGAAAAGTCTAACTAATTAAGTATATAGGCATCCGCTTTGTTTGTCAACGAATACTTTGATGCTTTACATTTGCAAAGAATGACGGTATAATCATAGTACCAACATATAAGGAGGCCGTCCTATGGGTAAATACATTGTAAAAGAAGCAAAAACCGGTTTCATGTTCAATCTCGCCGCGGCCAACGGTCAGGTCATTGGTTCTTCCGAAATCTACTCCGGCAAGGCTGCCTGTCTCAACGGCGTGGAGAGCGTCCGCAAGAGCGCCCCTGTTGCCAATCTGGAGGATCAGACT
This sequence comes from Oscillospiraceae bacterium, assembly GCA_015068055.1. Next base: position 10,529 of record SVLG01000046.1, read on the forward strand.
GTGGCAAACGTTGAGGAGGCCAAGAATCCCAAGTTTGAGATCTACACCGACAAGGCCGGTGAGTTCCGCTTCCGTCTGAAGGCCCGCAACGGCGAGCCCATTCTGGCCAGCGAGGGTTACACCCGTAAGGACAGCTGCCTCAACGGCATAGAGAGCGTTCGCAAGAATGCCGACTCTCCCATCCACGAGGTCGAATAATTTTGGAAAAAGCAACAGCGGGACTTTTTGTCCCGCTGTTGCTTTTTCGCGCCGTTTGGGCTAAAATCAGGGAGAATGTAAAACTTTGTACGGAGGAACATCCTATGCGCGCTATCGTTACCGTGGTTGGCCACGACAAGGTGGGCATCATCGCAGGTGTCTGCACCCTGCTGGCCCAACTCAATATCAACATCATGGACATCAGCCAGACCGTCATGCAGGAACTCTTTACCATGACCATGCTGGTGGATATGAGCAAATGCACCCAGCCCTATGGCGAGGTGAGCGCTGCTCTGGCCGCCAAGGGCGAGGAGATGGGGCTTTCCATTCGCATCCAGCGGGAAGACATCTTCCACGCCATGCACCGGATCTGAGGGAGCACGCCATGGCTATGCTGAACCAATCCGATATTCTCCAGACGCTGGATATGATCAACAACCGGAATCTGGACGTGCGTACCATTACCATGGGCATTTCCCTCCGGGACTGCGCCCATGAAGAAGTGGCGCGCTGCGGCGAAAAGATCTACGACAAGATCTGTCGCTGTGCCGAGAATCTGGTTTCTACCGGCGAGGCCATTGAGGCCGAGTACGGCATCCCCATCGTCAATAAGCGTATCTCCGTCACGCCCATTTCTCTGGTGGCGGAGAGCTGCCGGGAGGCTGACTATGCCCCCATCGCCCGCCGTCTGGATGCCGCCGCCAAAAACTGCGGTGTGAACTTCATCGGCGGCTTCTCTGCCCTGGTACAGAAGGGCTTTACCCGGGGTGACCGCTGCCTCATCGCCTCCATTCCCGAGGCGCTGAGTACAACGGATATCGTTTGCGGCAGCGTCAACGTGGCCAGCACCCGCGCCGGTATCAACATGGATGCCGTGGCTCTCATGGGTCAGACCATCAAGACCGCGGCCGCCTGGAACATCATGGCCTGCGCCAAGCTGGTGGTCTTTGCCAACGCCGTGGAGGATAACCCCTTCATGGCCGGCGCCTTCCACGGCGTGGGTGAGCCGGAGTGCGCCATCAATGTGGGTGTATCCGGCCCCGGCGTGGTCTATCACGCCCTGCAGCAGGTGAAGGGCCAGCCTTTCGACGTGGTGGCCGAGACCATTAAAAAGACGGCCTTCCGCATTACCCGCATGGGTCAGCTGGTGGCGCAGGAGGCCTCCCGGCGACTGAACGTGCCCTTTGGCGTGGTGGATCTCTCTCTGGCTCCCACTCCCGCCGTAGGCGACAGCGTGGCGAGAGTACTGGAGGAGATGGGTCTGGAGGTCTGCGGTACCCACGGCACCACCGCGGCCCTTGCCCTTTTGAACGATGCTGTCAAGAAGGGCGGCCTCATGGCCAGCGGCCATGTGGGCGGACTCTCCGGCGCCTTCATCCCCGTCAGTGAGGACGAGGGTATGATCGCGGCGGCGGCCAGCGGCGCGCTGACGCTGGACAAGCTGGAGGCTATGACCTGCGTCTGTTCCGTGGGTCTGGACATGATCGCCATCCCCGGCGACACCCCCGCCGAGACCATTTCTGCCATCATTGCGGACGAAGCCGCCATTGGCATGATCAATAACAAGACCACCGCCGTCCGTGTGATCCCCGTGCCCGGCAAGGGCGTGGGTGAGGGAGTGGAGTTTGGTGGGCTGCTGGGCAGCGCCCCCATTATGCCGGTGCATGCCGGATCTTCTGCAGACTTTATCCGTCGCGGCGGCCGCATCCCGGCCCCGCTCCAGAGTCTGAGAAACTGACAAAGAAGGCGAAACACATGATAGAACTTGCCGTGCTGGGGCTTTTTGTTCTGGCACTGATCCTTTGCATCTGTTGTAAGGCCTCTGTAATTTTTGCGCTGGTATTCGGTTTTTTTCTGTTCTTTGGTTACGGGATTTATAAGGGTCATGGCTTCCGCGCGATGGCGGCCATGGCCTTTTCCGGGGTCAGAAATGTCAAGGGCGTTCTGCTGATCCTTTTTTTCATCGGCGCCATTACCGCCCTCTGGCGTGCCAGCGGGACGATACCCTATATCGTTGCGCAGGCGGCGGACCTTTTTGACCCGCGTTTTATGGTGCTGCTGAGCTTTCTGCTCTGCGTGCTGATCTCCATGCTGACGGGTACGGCCTTCGGTACGGCGGCCACCATGGGTGTCATCTGCATGACGGTGGCAAACAGCATGGGGCTGAACCCGGTCTTTGTGGGCGGGGCCATCATGTCGGGTTCGTATTTCGGGGACCGCTGTTCCCCCATGTCCACCAGCGCCCTGCTGATCTGCTCGCTTACCGGAACGGATATTTATCGGAACATTGCAAACTCCTTCAAAACGGGCATGGTGCCTCTTTTGCTGTCCTGCGTTATTTATCTGCTTATGGGTCTTGGCGGCCATGGAAGCGGCAGCAGTGCCAATGTCCGGGAACTGTTCGCGTCGGCTTTCAGACTGCGCTGGGAGCTGCTGATCCCGGCGCTGGTCATTGTTGTTCTGGCGCTTTTCCGGGTAAAGCCCATGCGGACCATGAGTGTCAGTATCCTCTGTGCGGCGCTGCTTTGTCTTTTGGTGCAGGGTATGACGATCGGGGAGATGCTGCATGCTGTGGTCTTCGGTTTTTATCCGGAGGATGCGACGCTGGCCGCGCTGCTCTCCGGCGGCGGGATTGTTTCCATGGCCAGTGTCTTTGTCATCGTCTGTATCTCCTCTACCTATTCGGGCATGTTTGGCGGTACGGGTCTGCTGGACGGTTTTCGCAGCGCTCTTGTGCGTCTGGGTGAGCGCATTCTGCCCTTCGGCAGCATCATACTGACAGGGTTGGTTGCCAATATGATCGCCTGCAACCAGACCCTTTCCATCATGCTGACCCAGCAGCTCTGCGCCGACGTGGAACCCGAACGGGAGAAAATGGCCGTGTCGCTGGAAAATACGGCCGTGGTTTTTGCTCCGCTGGTACCCTGGTCCATTGGCTGCACCGTGACCACGGCTTCGTCCAACGCACCGCTGAGTTCTGCGTTGGCAGCCTGTTTTCTCTATCTCATACCGATCTGGAACTATCTGGTGGCCTATATAAAAAAAGACAGGATCAAGTGATCCTGTCTTTTTTTGTTATCCCCGGCCAAACAGTTTGGCCAGCGGCTCAATGATGGTCTTCAGATCGTGAATGGCGGCGTTGAGCCCTTCAATGTCCAGCTCGTCAATGGCTTCCATGGCCTCTGTCAGACTGGTTTGGGCGGCAGTGGCCAGGGTGCCCACGTCCTCGGACAGACCCACAAAGTCCACCTCCGCCAGAGAGCCGGAGACCGTGTTGAGCTTGTCGATGATTTCTTCGATCTGGCTCGACTGCAGCTGGGCGGCCACGGCATCCATGGCATCGGCTACGCCGGCCCAGTCCACGGTGCTCAGCTGGTAGGAAACCTCGTTAAGGGTGTTCATAACCATCTGCATTTCCTGCACAAAGGCGATGACCCCTACGGTGAAGATCAGCAGCAGCAGAAAAATAAGTATCGTGAAGATGGCGGTGATGCGCGTCCAGCGCAGCTGTTTTCTTTCAAATTCGCTCATAGTTTTCCCTCCTTTTTGAGTGTGTCCAGGAGTGCCGCGCAGCCGCGGTTCACATCCTGCCAGGTCGCTTCAAAATCCCCGGTGTACCAAGGGTCGGCCACGTCCCGGGGGGTATCAGTGTAGTCAAGGAGCATACGGTATTTGCCTTCGGTATCGGGGCAGATGCGCTCCATGTTCCGGAGATTGTAGCTGTCCATGCAGATGAGGAGGTCATAGTGGTCGTAGTCGGCCTTCGTCATCTGCCGGGCGATCTTGCCCGCACAGTCTATGCCGTGTTCGGCCAGTTTACGCCGCGCCGGGGGATAGACGCTGTTGCCCAGTTCTTCCCGGCTGGTGGCCGCCGAGGCGATCTCAAACCGCCGATCCAGCCCGGCCTTTTTCACCATATCCTTCATCACAAACTCCGCCATGGGACTGCGGCAGATATTCCCGTGGCATACGAACAGTATTTTTACCATGGTCTCCGTACCCCTTCGTAAATCCTTGAAAGCATTGATATTACAGCATTTTTTGAACTTTGCATTTTCCGTAGTCTTCACAAAAATCTCCACAAATCCCCAAACTTACACCATCAAATGGTGTAAGTTTGGTGTAAATCCGGTGTAAATAATTCAGGCGTGAGAGCGGACGTTTTTGTCCGTGCCGGCGGGATCGTCGATGTCGTAGAAGCCGTTTTTCTGCCACGCTTCGTCGATCTTTTTAGCCTGCCCGGCGGCGAAATCATAGCCTGCGTGCGTGTAGGTGTCGAGGGTGGTGCTTACGTCGGAGTGGCCCATCAGGTACTGCAGAGCCTTGACATCCATGCCGCGCTTCACGCAGTTGGTGCAGTAGGTGTGGCGGAGCACGTGGGGCGTGATGTGGGGCAGGGGATGGTCGGGATGGAGTTTGTCGTACTTCGTCTGAGCCCAGCTCAGCTCGTGCTCGATGTGCAGAGAAACTTTGGGATTGCTGTTTTTGTCGAGGAGGAGAAAGCCGGTGTAACCGTCGATCATGGGCTCGGTCCTGACTTTGGGACGGCGGGCCAGGATTTTCCTGAGGGCGCAATACACGTTGTCGTTCATGGGGAGGTAGCGGCAGCCGCTGCGGGTCTTGGTCTTTTCCACGTGATAGCGGCCGCTGCGTTCCCGGAGGAGCTGGTGATCCACCCGGATCCGGCGCTTTTCAAAGTCCAGATCCTTTCTGGTCAGCCCGCAGAACTCACTGACACGCATACCCGTCTCCAGCAGTACTACAAACTCGTCATAGTACTTGGAGTAGGTTTTATCGTGGGCCACGTAGTCCATCCAGGTGGCAATCTCTTCCTCGGAGAGAGCCTCCCTCTGAACCGTATCGTTCACCACAACATCGGTCAGCTTGAAATTAAACGGGTTCTTTCGGATCGCATCTTCGTCGCAGGCCATCTGGAAGGCGGGCTTGAGAACGCCGCGAACGCTGCTGATGGTGCTGTAGCTCCTGCCGTCCTGCTGCTGCATCTTGGCAAACCAGCTCTTTACATCGGAAACCTTGATCTGGGAGATCTTGAGGTAGCCGAAATCTTCCTTTTTCAGCAGATTCAGCACGAAGTTATAACCGACTTTGGTGTTGTGCCGAACGCCGACTTTGAGAGCTGTGTAGCGCTCCGTCAGATCGATGACGGAGATCTCACCGTTTCCGTAGTCGATGCCGAAGAGGAGCTGAGTGTGGATCTCTTTTTCTTTCTTGCGGAGCAGGTCCAGAGTGGGGGCGTAGACGGTCTTAAGATTGCCTCTGAGATCCTTGTAACGGTACTGATAGCTTTTGTTCTTGCGCTGGCTTTCGCCGGGCTTGAGTACCCGGCCCTTATTATCCTTTCGTTTATTATCCTTGCGTTTATTGTTCATTAGTTACTCCTTCTAAATAAGGAGCCTCGATGTGACCTTGTAATTATACCACAACAAGGCTCCTTTTTCCATATGTATTGTTGGGGTTTAGATCGAATAGCTCTGATCGAGGAACTTGATGAGCAAGTCCTTCTTGAACAGGCGCTTATTGCCGTTCCAGAGAACAAACGGACAGTCGGGCTCATTGGAGATTTCGCGCAGCTTGTTCATGCCGATGTTGCAGTAAGCCGCAGCCTCCTCCAGAGTCAGATAGGCCTTGTCCTGGATGGGGATGTTCTTCATGATGTCAAATCACCTCCTTTCTAAATTACTCTCATCAAACCAATAGGCTTGAAACACTGTACTGTCATAGAGCAGAAACCGGCCGCGGGCGTCCTTGGGGATTTCATCTGCGGCAGCTGTGCTGTCAAGGATGATCTGCGAGAGAATATTGTCGGCTCGGCCGCAGATGCGGCAATCGAGATTGTTTCGGATTTGACCGGAGATGAGCCCCGCGTCCGGGCGCTGTGTGGCCAGGATCAGATGAATACCGAAAGCACGGCCCTGACGTGCGATTATGGCCAGCCTGGCCTCAATCTCTGCCAGCAATTCCTTGCGTTCTTTGGAGGCGCCGGTTCTGTCCAGAACTTCGGCTACTTCATCACAGGCGAAGATACAGCGTCTCAACTGCTCCCGGGCGTTCTTGTTATATCCATCGATGTTGGCGCAGCCTGCGTCCTTTAAGAGCTTCTTACGCCGTTCCAGTTCGTTGACCAGTGCGGTCAAAAGCCGAAGCAGTTCCTCTTCGTTCAGGATAATTCGGCACAATTTGTGCCATGCGGGCGGAAAATCAACTCCGCCTTTGAAATCTGCGATATACACGTCGGCTCCCTTTTTTGCCGCCTGCATGAGGAGAAGCTTGAGCAATATGCTTTTGCCGGAACCGGTGGAGCCACCGAGCAGAATGTGAGGGATCTTGCCCAAATCCACCGACACCGGCCCGGCATAACTCTCGCCGAGTGTAAGCACAAAACTGTCCGGAGACAAATACTTGTCATCCCATTCAATGAATTCCGGGAGCACAGCCTGCGCAGGGACAATCTGCAGGATGATCCGGTTTTTATTGTGGCCATATTTGATGCTGAC
>SVLG01000047.1 GCA_015068055.1 Oscillospiraceae bacterium
GGCCTCCAGATAGAAATAGTACTGCCACAAAAGCTCCTTCATGGGCCGGGAACGGAGGGAGCGCATATTGAAGCCGTGGGCACCCACAATGTTCAGCGCCCGGGCCAGAGAGCCTGCCTCGTTGCGAACCGTAAACATCAAAACAAAATGCGCACCGTGGGCCGAAGCAGCGTTGCGGTCCTCGCTGCGGGAGAGAACGGCGAAGCGGGTGGTATTGCGGCTGCTCTCATTGATGCCGCGATCCAGCACTTCAAGGCCATACAGGGAGGCGGCCTCACTGCTGGCAATGGCTGCCAGAGTCTTCTTTCCGGCCGCTGCCACAAACTCCGCCGCCATGGCGGTGTTCTCAAACACCGTTTCCTTCCAGCCGTGGCTGCGGATATAGTCGCGGCACTGGCTGAGAGCCTGGGGATGACTGAGCACTTCGGTGATGTCCTCCATCCTCGTGCCGGGCAAAACCAGCAGATCCTGGGTCACCGCCAGATCCAGCGTACCATTCATAAAGAGAGGGCCGGAGAAAATGAGGTCCGTCACCTGCCCCACCTCACCGGCATAGCTGTTTTCCAGCGGCAGCACCACGGCATCGCAGTCACCGCTGCAGACAGCGTTATAGGCAGACTCAAAATCCGGGTAAGGAATATGTCCTGCTTCGGGATAGAAGGTTTTGGCCGCAATGTGGGCAAAAGCCCCCTCCGTACCGGAATAGGCCACACGAAGCCCGTTGAGAAGCCGCTGCTGGTAGAGCTTGGCCACCTGCATAACGCCCTGCTGATAGAGACTGTAATAATCCCGGAGCGCCTCGTCTTCAATGCGGTCCGCACCCTGCTCCAGAAGGACCTTTTCCCGCTCGGCGTCAAAAATGGGCATGGCCCGTTCGCGCTTGTATTCGGCGATCCGCTCCACAGCGCGCATACGCTGTACAAAAAGCTCCGCCATCTTCTGATCGATTTGGCTGATCTCCTGCCGACAGGTCTGCAGTTCGTTTGTACTCATGGTTCCAGTCTCCCAAATTAGATTCTTTAAAACATCATAACGCATTTATTGGAATAATTCTATGTTATTTCCGATAAACCTTCCGGAAAAATTTTCAAAAAATATTGCGTTTTATGCCTACAATGGTGTAAAGTAATTGCCGCAATAAAAAGACAGTAAAAGGGACTTTATTATGAAAACATTCAGACCGAAACTTTTTGACGCTTTAAAGGATTATTCCAAAAAACAACTTGTTGCTGACCTAACAGCCGGACTTATCGTTGCCATCATAGCTCTTCCGCTCTCCATTGCGCTTGCCATTGCTTCCGGCGTTTCGCCGGAAAAGGGACTCTACACCGCCATCGTGGCCGGTTTCGTCATTGCACTTCTCGGCGGCAGCCGCGTAAACATTTCCGGACCTACGGCCGCCTTTGCCACCATCGTTGCTGGCATCGTTGCCCAGCACGGTGTGGATGGACTTGCCATTGCAACCATGATGGCCGGCGCTATCCTCATCCTTCTGGGCCTGCTTCGTCTCGGCTCCCTCATCAAATACATACCCGAGACGATAACCGTCGGCTTTACCTCCGGCATCGCCGTAACCATCGTAATCGGCCAGATCAAGGACTTCCTCGGCATTACCTTTGCTCCCGGCACCAACGCCATCGAAGCTCCCGAAAAGATCGCGGCGATCGCTGAAGCCATCGACACCCTGAATCCCCTGGCCCTCGTTACGGGTCTTGTTGCGCTTGCCATTCTGATTGTCTGGCCCAAAATCAGCAAAAAAATCCCCGGCTCCCTGATCGCAGTCCTTGTCATTACCGTTGCTGTCGCGCTCACCGGCCTTCGGGTCAATACCATCGGCGACCTTTATACGATTCGCGCCTCCCTCCCTCCGTTTGCGCTGCCTGCTCTTGACACGGCCAAAATCGTATCTCTGATACCGAGTGCGTTTACCATCGCTGTTCTCGCGGCGATTGAGTCGCTTCTTTCCTGCGTCGTGTCGGATAAGATGATCTCGGATACCCATAACTCCAACACCGAGCTTATCGCACAGGGCGCCGGTAACATTTGCTCGGCTCTCTTCGGCGGCATCCCCGCAACCGGAGCCATTGCAAGAACCGCCGCAAATGTTAAAAACGGCGGACGCTCTCCGGTCTCCGGCATGGTTCACGCGGTTGTGCTCCTTCTGGTTCTTGTGGTATTCATGCCGTACGCGGCCTTCATTCCCATGCCGGTCATCGCCGCCGTTCTCTTTATCGTTGCCTATAACATGAGTGAGTGGCGCCATTTTGTGGCGATCTGCAAAAACGCTCCCCTCTACGAAACTCTTGTGCTGGTACTCACCTTCGTCCTTACTGTTATTTTCGACCTCGTCGTCGCTATTGCGGCGGGTCTTGCCGTACACTACGCCATCGTACTTCTGAAAAAGCTCGCAAAACAGAAGGCGTAACACTCTTTGATCAAAAAAATCCGAACCCCGCCTGTCGGCGTGGGTTCGGATTTTTGCTTTGGCATATACTGCACAATTTGATACAATGCAACGCTAAACCGCCGAGCGTTGCATTTTCAGAATTGCGTTGCATTCAATAAATGACCAATTTCTCAGCAATAGAATTATTACCACGTTAAAGTAATCTTGTATTCATAGTCCCAATTGCTCGAAGAATATCGGTAACATCACCGCCAATTCTGTTAGTGCAGAATTGGGCCGGAAAGGCTTCAATCAAATTGGCCTCTATGCCATTAGATATTTTCTTTTTCCAAGCATAGATTCTTGTGGTGTCCAATGCTCGGAAGAAATCAATCGAGAAGGTGGATTTTTCCCAGGCATACATAGGGAACAATGTTCTGTCAAAAGGCTTTGTGTTCGACCAATGCTTCATAATACGCTTTCGTATATCTTCTGATTTGCCAATGTATGCTTGCTTATATTCATCAAGCACCATGATATAGAAGCCCTCAACACCATTGAAATCATTCAAATTAGTTACTTTTACAAATCTACTGTATTTTGATAGGAAAGAAGACAATGCAGCATCAAAGGCGGTCTTGTTGAGTTTGGAAAAATACTCCATATTACGGTCGAAGTTTCTCAAACAAATATCTCGATATTCAGCGCACCAGTCTGCAGAGTATTCTGTACCGTATTCGTCTGCGTATGCATTTCGCTTGGCCAGCGATTCGAAATAAGGGAGCGAAGGTTTTGTGTTGATTTGAGCAAAACAATCTTTTGTTAAACGGAATCCTTTGCCCCTATCAATCAGTTTCACACCAAAGTGTTCCATATAAGTCCCCTCCATAATAATATGATAGCATACTGTGAAGAGAAAGAAAAGGCCGATTTCTTCAAGATCGAAATAAACAAAACCGACCCTGAATGACACAATTGTATCATTCAGGGTCGGTTTTGTGGTGCCGGTGGTGGGGCTCGAACCCACACGGTGTTGCCACCAAAGGATTTTGAGTCCTCCTCGTCTACCATTCCAACACACCGGCATATATCAAGCTTAATGATTATAAACCAATCCACGTCACAATGCAAGGAGAAAATCTTTTCGTTATCCCTTCCTTTTTTGTGGCAGATATGGTAAAGTATTATTGACTGATTATGCGCTGAAAGCGCCAAGGATAAACGGTGGTGAAAGCTTGAAACGCGGCAAATATCTGATGCTTTGTCTGCTCTGCCTTCTCTTTCTGGCAGGCTGCGGCGGCAAATCCATAGAAGCTTATTTCTCCCTGCCCAAGAGCAGCGACGATTACCTGCAGCTGCAGGAACTGGTGGACGCGGAGATCGCCTCCGGCTGCGAGTATGCCTCCCCCAGCGGCGGCAGCTACCGGCAGAGTCTGCAGCTCCACGATCTGGACGGCGACGGCACGGACGAGGCCGTAGTCTTTCTCCGGGATGCCGCCCACAACGGACGCATTGTCATCTACAAGCTCTACCGGGGCAATTACGAGGCCGTGCTCACACTTCGCGGCGATGGCACGGCGGTGGGCAGCGTGGACTATGCCGACTTAAACGGCGACGGTGTGTCCGAACTCAGCGTGGCCTGGCGTGTGGGACAGGGGCTCAAGTACCTGACGGTCTACGATCTGGACGGTTGGGGCGGCGCGGAGCTTTTAAGCTGCGGCTGCTCGGAGTTTCTCATCAGCGATATGGACGGCAGCGGTCCGGCCGAGCTCATGGTCATTGACACCGAGAGCGACGGCGGCGGCAGCGTCTCCCTCTATCAGCTGGCAGAAAATTCCGACGCACTGAGTCTCAGCGCTCCGCTCTCCCGGGGTGTGAGCGAACTGGAGCGCATCCGCTCCTGCATACTGGAGGACGATGTCCCCGCGCTGCTGGTGGAGTCGGCCTGTGAGGACGGCGCGCTTGTCTCCGACCTCTTCGTTCTTCGAAACGATGAACTCCGGAACATTACCCTTAACAGCGAAACCGGTGTATCCCGTACCAAGCGCAGCTACACCGTCTACGCTTCCGACATCGACAACGACCGGCGCATTGAGATTCCCTCCCCCTCCTCGCTGTTCAGCCAGAACGATACCGACCGCTTCTGGTCCATCGCCTGGAACGGCTACAGCGCCGACGGTGAGCCCACGGAAAAACTGGACAGCTACCACAGCTATGCCGACGGCTGGTATTTCATACTCCCCGACGGCTGGCATGAAACTCTTACCGTCCGCCGGGTCGACGACATAAGCGGTGAGCGCAGCATCATACTCTCGGAGCTTAACCGCAGCACCGGTGAAGTCCGCGACAAGCTCATCATCTACACACTCACCGGCGAAAACCGCCAGGAGCGCTCCCATATTGCCGGGCGCTTTGTAATTCGGGAAGAAGACACCACCATTTACGCCGCTTCCATCATCAGCGGCATCAGCGAAGACGAAGTGAAAGAACGGTTCAAACTCGCCTATGCCGAGTGGAGTACCGGTGCAGTTTAAGGAGGTCAAAGTCATGAAGAAAGTACTTGTACTGGAAGACGAAGCCAACATCCGCAGTTTCGAGGTCATCAATCTGCGCCGCGGCGGCTACGAACCCATCGAAGCCGACTGTGGTGAGGCCGCGCTGGAACAGCTGCGCCGCCACCCGGACATCCGCGTGGCCCTGCTGGACGTCATGCTGCCGGATATTGACGGCTTTGAGGTCTGCCGGCGCATCCGTGCCACCGACTCCAAGATCGGCATCATCATGCTCACAGCCAAGAACCAGGAGATGGACAAGGTCACCGGCCTTATGACCGGCGCTGACGACTATATTACCAAGCCCTTCTCCCCCGCCGAGCTTACCGCCCGAGTGGACGCACTCTACCGCCGTGTGGGTGGGGATGTGCCCGTGGAGGATGCCGGCGAACTCAAGCACGGTCCCTTCAAGCTCAACACCAGAAACCGCACTCTGGAGAAAAACGGTGAGCGCATCCGTCTCACCCAGATCGAATTTTCCATCATGAAGTATTTCATGGACAACCCCGGCAAGGCCCTCTCCCGCGAGGACATCCTCAACGAAGTCTGGGGACGGGACTATTTCGGCGAATTGAAGATCGTGGACGTGAACATCCGCCGTCTGCGCATTAAGATTGAGGACGACCCCACCATGCCCAGCTTCATCACCACAGTCTGGGGCTTCGGTTACAAATGGGGATTTTAAGCAAATATTGAGGCTTTTATGGCAAAACAGAAACGGGATAAAAAAGTGCTGTCGCGCTTTCCTATCACCCTGCCAAAACTGAAACTCACCAGCATCCGCTCCCGGGGCATGGTCGTGAGTATGGGCCTGGTACTGGCGGCCATCTGCATCGCGGTAGGCGCCTTTGCCATCTCGGTGCATACCTACTACTACACTGCCATGCGCTCCGCCCTCACCGCCAAGGCCGAAACTGCCTCGGATTTCTTCACCGGCTATGTCTCCAAGACCTACGCCGAGTATTACCAGAGCGCCTACAGCTACGCCGAAAACTTTGAGGACAAGGATAAGCTGGAGCTGCAGTTTGTAAATACACGGGGTCAGGTGGAGGTTTCCTCCAGCGGCATCTCCGGCGGTTATGTGCCCGATTCCGGGGACATACAGGAGGCCATCGAAAGCGGCGAGATCCGCGTATGGCGGGGCAGACGCCCCTCCACCGGCGAACACATCATGGCGGTATCTGCCCCCCTGCTCTCCTCCGACGGCAGTGTGGTGGGACTGATGCGCTATGTGACAAGTCTTCGTCTTGTGCGCACGATGGTGGCACGGCGCTGTCTGCTGGCGGTAACGGTGGGTCTCATCGTGCTGGCTGTGGTGGCGGTATCGAACCTGTACTTTCTCTCCACCATCTCCCAGCCCATCCGCTCGCTGACGGCCATGGCCCGGCGTATCGCCGGGGGCAGCTACGGCACACGGGTGGAAAAGCGCTATAACGACGAGATCGGCGAACTGACCGACACCATCAACGATATGTCCCAGAAGCTCAGTCAGGCGGAGAAGCTGCAGACGGAGTTTATCTCCAGCGTCTCCCACGAGCTGCGCACCCCCCTCACCGCCATCACCGGCTGGAGCGAAACCATGGCCTACGACGAGGCCATTCAGGGGGATTCCCGCCGGGGTCTGGAGATCATCACCCGGGAGGCCAGCCGCCTCACCAAGATGGTGGAGGATCTGCTGGAGTTCACCCGCATGCAGGACGGCCGCTTTACGCTGCAGATGGAGACGGTAAACCTCCCCGAACTGGTGGAGGACACCCTCTATACCTACAGTGAGCTTTTCCGGCAGGCCGGCGTGGAAGTAAGCTACGATCCCCCGGAGGATATCTACCCCGAAATTCCCGGCGACCCCGCCCGGCTCTCGCAGGTACTTCTGAATTTGCTGGACAACGCCTGCAAATACGGCCGGGAGGGCAAGCGCATTGAAGTGGCCGTCAAGATGACCGCTGCGGCCCAGGCCGTATCCGTCCGTGACCACGGCCCTGGTATCCCCCCGGACGAGCTGCCAAAGGTCAAAAACAAGTTCTACAAGGGATCTTCCAAAGAGCGCGGCAACGGCATCGGGCTTGCCGTGTGTGAGGAGATCGTTACACGCCACAACGGAAAACTCACCATCTATAACGCAGACGGCGGCGGCCTGCTGGTCACCGTCACACTGCCCAGCCAATCCTGAGGAGTTTATTACGCATGGAAAACAAAAACACATCCTGCGCCTTCCGCACCAGCATCGGCGGTCAGGCGCTTATCGAGGGCATCCTGATGCGCGGCCCGGAAAAGCAGGCCATCGTCTGCCGGAAACCCGATGGGACCCTCGTTACCAAAATTGACCCGGTAAAGCTGGCAAAGCATCGCCATCCCATTCTGGGCTGGCCTCTGATCCGCGGCGTAGCCAACTTCCTCTCCTCCATGGTGCAGGGTATGCAGGCCATTACCTGGAGCGCGGAACAGCAGCCCGAGGAACTGCAGGGCGAGCCTGACAAGTTCGATCTCTGGATTCAGAAGCATTTTTCCTCCGAAACGGCCAACAAGATCATCATCGGCGTGGCTGTTGCGCTGGGCGTTTTGCTGGCTGTGGGCCTTTTCTCCCTGCTGCCCACGGCACTGGCCGGACTTATCCACCACTTCCTGCCTCTGGGAGTCTGGAGAGGTCTTGCGGAGGGTGTTTTCCGCATGATCATCTTCCTCATCTACCTGAAGGCCTGCAACGGCATGAAGGAGATCCAGCGTATGTGGATGTACCACGGTGCCGAGCATAAGACCATCTACTGCTACGAACACGGCAGGGAACTCACGGTGGAGAACGCGCGAAGTGAATCCCGGCTGCACCCCCGCTGCGGTACCAGCTTCATGTTCCTCATCATCTGCGTGAGCATCGTGGTCTTTTCCCTGATTCGAACCGAAGGCACCCTGGCGCGGATGGGTCTGCATCTGCTGCTTTTACCCCTTCTGGTCAGCGTCAGCTACGAGATCATCAAGTGGGCCGGCCGCCACGACAACGCCTTTACCCGCATCGTCTCCGCCCCCGGCAAGGCCCTGCAGAACCTGACCACCGCCGAGCCCGACGACAGTATGCTGGAAGTGGCCATTGAGGCGCTGAAGCTGGTACTCCCCGAGTCCCGGGAAGACGCAGAGTGGTAAGGCCATGGCCGTTACCTACAACGATCTTTATCTGAAAACCCGGCGCGCCCTCAAAAGCGCCGGTGTGGAGGCCTTTGCCCTGGAGGCAAGGCTCCTCCTGTGCCATGCCATGGACTGCTCAAAGGAGCAGCTGATGACGCGGCTCCCCATGTACGCCCCCAACGACGCCGAAGCGCGCATAGCGGCGCTGACGCAGCGCCGCTGCGCCGGAGAACCGGTGGCCTATATCACCGGCAGCTGGGAGTTTTACGGTCTCCCCATGGCGGTTAACGAAAACGTCCTTATCCCCCGGATGGACACCGAAGTGCTGGTGGACACCGCCGTGGAAGCCCTGCGGGGTCATAAGATGGACGCACGGGTGCTGGATCTTGGCTGCGGCAGCGGCTGCATCGGCTGCGCCATCGCCCGGACACTGCCCGCGGTAAGGCTGACTTCAGTTGACATAAGTCCAGATGCGCTGGCGGTCTGCCGAAAGAATATCGTCCTCAATCGACTGGGCAACCGGGCCGTCACGCTGGAGGCCGATCTCTTTGCCCCTCCCCCGCTGCGGCTGGGCAATTTCGACCTCATCGTCAGCAATCCCCCCTATATCGCCAGCGCCGAGATCCCGACACTGGACAGTTCCGTAAAAGACTGGGAACCCATGCTGGCGTTGGACGGCGGTGAGGACGGACTGGACTGTTACCGGGCCATTGTAAAGCACTGGCTGTCCGTTTTATCGGACAATGGTTTGCTTATAATGGAGGTAGGTGAAGAGCAGGCGGCGGATGTTATCGCGCTGATGGAGGCCGCCGGTCTCCGGAACTGCGGCACTGTGCGGGACACCGCCGGTACCGAGCGGGTTGTATACGGTCAAAAATAAGTTTACATAATTTCTAGGAGGCTAACTATGGCTACGAAGAAAACAGCGGCTGCGGCCCCTCCGGCCCCGGCCAGCGACAAGAAAAAGGCTCTGGAAACCGCTCTGGCCCAGATTGAAAAGAACTACGGCAAGGGCGCCATCATGCGCCTTGGCGACGATATTCCCGTAAACGTGGAAGCCATCCCCACCGGCTCTCTCTCCCTGGACCTGGCTCTCGGCATCGGCGGCGTCCCCCGGGGACGTATCATTGAAGTCTACGGCCCTGAGTCCTGCGGTAAGACCACCCTTGCTCTGCACATTGTGGCCAGCGCCCAGAAGGCGGGCGGCGAGGCCGCTTACATTGACGTGGAACACGCGCTGGAGCCCGCATATGCCCGCGCCCTGGGCGTCGACATTGAAAACCTGCTGATCTCCCAGCCGGATACCGGCGAGCAGGCTCTGGACATCACCGAGGCTCTGGTCCGCTCCGGCGGCGTAGATGTGGTGGTGGTGGACAGCGTGGCCGCCCTCCTCCCCCGCAGCGAGCTGGAAGGCGAGATGGGTGAAAGCAGCGTGGGCGTGGTGGCCCGCCTCATGAGCCAGGCCCTCCGCAAGCTGGCCGGTGCCATCTCCAAGACCAACACCGTGGTGGTCTTTATTAACCAGCTGCGCGAGAAGATCGGCGTTATGTACGGCAACCCCGAGACTACCCCCGGCGGCCGTGCCCTCAAGTACTTTGCCAGCGTCCGCATCGACATGCGCCGCATTGAGACTCTCAAAAACGGCAGCGAGATGATCGGCAACCGTACCCGGGCCAAGGTCATCAAGAACAAGGTGGCCCCTCCCTTCAAGGAGGCCGAGTTCGACATCGTCTACGGCGAAGGCATCTCCAAGGTGGGTGAGGTCATTGATCTGGGTGTAAAGCTGGAGATCATTGACAAGGCCGGCGCCTGGTTCACCATCAACGGCGAACGCGTGCAGGGCCGCGAGGCCGTGCGGGAATACCTGCTCTCCAACCCCGATGTTTTTGAAAAGATCGAAAACGAGATCCGCGCCAATGCCCACAAGCTTATGAGTCCTCAGGCCAAGCGCGCCGCCATTGCCGCGGGCCGGGCCATTGACATCTCGGCCGACGACTTTGAAGGATGAACGACGAGGCTAAGGCCCGCGCCTTAAAGATCCTCGAAAAGCGGGACGTCTCCCGGAAAATGCTCGTTGACAAGCTCACGGAAAAAGGCATCCCCGATGCCGATGCCGAAGAGGTGGCCGATTGGCTGACGGAGCTGCGGGTCATTGATGATGAGCGCTACGCGGGTCTTGTGGTGCGGCACTATGCCGGCAAGGGCTACGGGGAGCGCCGCATCAAAGAAGAGCTTTACCACCGGGGTATACCCCGGGAGTACTGGGAAGCCGCGCTGGAGGAAATGCCGGAACAGGACGAAACACTGGAGCGTTTCATCCGCAGCCGTCTCCGTGGCGCAGAGCCCAACCACGAAAACCTCAAAAAGATCATAAACGCTCTTCTGCGCCGGGGCCACTCCTGGGAGGATATCAACGCCGCGGTGGAGCATGTGAGAGCGGAGGAACAGGAATGAACAACGAAAAGAAAATCGCCCTCATCTCTCTCGGCTGTCCCAAAAATCTGGTGAACAGCGAGGAGATGCTGGCGCTGCTGGACGGTGCAGGCTATCTCCTTTGCGCCGATCCCAATGAGGCCGACGCAGTCATCATCAACACCTGCGGCTTCATCGGTGATGCCAAGGAAGAAGCCATCAACACCATCCTTGAATGCGCCGCCATCAAAGAGGAGAGGCCGGATCTGAAAATCCTCGTCACCGGCTGTCTCTCCCAGCGCTACCGGAAGGAAATGCGCGCGGAAATGCCCGAGGTGGACGCCATTCTCGGCACTGCCAACTATCAGGACATCGTCAGCGCCGTGGAGCGCACGCTGCAGGGGGAGCAGGTGGAGCTCTTTACGCCGCTGAACCGCCCCGTGCCGGAGCTGCCCCGTCTGGTGAGCACCGCCCCCCGCTGGGCCTACTTCCGCATCGCCGAGGGCTGTGACAATCACTGTGCCTTCTGTATCATCCCCGCCCTTCGCGGCCCCTACCGCAGCCGCAGTATGGAGTCTCTCCTGGAAGAAGCCCGGCTGCTGGCCGAAAGCGGCATCAAGGAACTCATCGTGGTGGCTCAGGACATCACCCGCTATGGCGAGGATCTCTTCGGCAAGCCCATGCTGGAGGCGCTGCTGAAAGAATTATGTAAACTAAATTTCAGCTGGATCCGGCTTCACTACCTCTATCCCGAGGTCATCACCGACGAGCTGATCGATGTGATCGCGGCCGAGGAAAAGATCGTCAAGTATCTGGATATCCCCATTCAGCACATCAACGATGACATTCTCCGACGTATGAACCGCCACACCAACTCTGCTCAGATTCGCGAGCTTTTCAAAAAGCTCCGGGAACGCATTCCCGGGCTGGTGCTGCGCACCTCTCTCATCGCCGGACTGCCCGGAGAGGGTCCGGCGGAATTTGAGGAGCTGTGCGAGTTCCTGCGGGAGGCCCGCATTGAGCGCGCGGGTATCTTCCCCTACTCCCCCGAGGAAGGAACGCCGGCGGCCAGGATGGAGGATCGCTGCGACGAGGACGAGGCCCGACGCCGCGCTGATCTCGTAATGGAGCTGCAGGCCGAGGTCATGGACAGCTGGTACGAGAGCTTCATCGGCAGGGAGATGGAGGTCTTTGTACAGGGCTATGAGGACATGCTTCTCTGGGGCCGCAGTTATGCCGACTCCCCGGACATCGACGGCCGGGTGCTGTTCGGCGGCTGGGCTGAGCCCGGTGAGATCGTAAAGGTACACATCACCGCCGTGGACAACGGCGAATGGATAGGACAACAGGTTTAAGGAGGATACACCTATGCTGAAGCGTCTGAATGAAACCACGCACGAGGAGATGAAAAATCTCTGGAACGGCGGCGGATCTGTAATCATGCAGAAGTTCCTCACCGCCGAGGACACCAACAACAAGCTGAAGTTCGCCAACATCGTCACCATCGAGCCCGGCTGCGGCATCGGCCCCCACCCCCACACCACCAATGCCGAGATTTACTGGGTCATTGAGGGTGAGCCCACCTACCTGGAGGACGGTCAGGAATACACCCTGCAGCCCGGTGACATCACCTATACCGCCGACGGCCACATCCACGGCATCGAAAACCGCAGTGACAAGACCGTGCGTGTTGCAGCCATTATCGTCAATTGAGCTTCCTGTAACTTTTTTGTAAAGTCACGGCTCTTCAGCTTGACATTAAGCGCCCCCCTCCCTATAATTTCTTTGGAAATGACAGGGAGGGGGGTAAAATTATGCCGCGCGATCCGTACAGCGTGCTGGGCGTCAGTCCCGGCAGCAGTGAGGACGAGATCAAAAGCGCATACCGTCGCCTTGCCAAGCAGTATCACCCGGACCTGCATCCCAACGACCCCGGCGCCGCGACGAGGATGAACGAGATCAACGCCGCCTATGAGCAGATCAAAAACGGCCAGTCCTACAACCAGAGTGGTCCCCATACATACAGCGCCGAGCCCCAGTGGCAGCAGGATGCCTGGACCCACTACAACGCCCAACCGGGTTATACCTACTACTATCGGAGCCAGAGCGGAGGCGGCTGTCTCCTGCGGATCTTCCTTTTCTTCCTGCTCATACGGCTGATCGGTTCCATACTCTTTGGTGCCTTGCTGGGCAGCGGAAGCTACAGCTATACGTACGAAAATCCCCGGCAGGGAGTCGGCCCCGGTTATTATTACTACTATTACAATCCCTATGAGGCTGCACCGGCCAATCCGGATGACACACTATGAAAAAAGAACTGCTGCCGTTTAAAACGGCAGCAGTTCTTTTTATTGCTTATTTCAGGCCTTGCCGTCGCAGCCGAGGACGTCCACCAGCTTATGGCGAACCATCTGGCGAATGCTCTCACGGGCAGGCTTCAGATAGGCACGGGGGTCAAAGTCGGCAGGATGCTCGGCCATATACTGGCGGATGGAGCCGGTCATGGCAAGACGAAGGTCGGAGTCGATGTTGATCTTGCAGACGGCCATGGAGGCAGCCTTGCGCAGCTGCTCCTCGGGCACGCCGATGGCCCCGGGCATATTGCCGCCATACTGGTTGACCAGCTTCACAAACTCCTGGGGCACGGAAGATGCGCCGTGGAGGACGATGGGGAAGCCGGGCAGACGGCGGGACACTTCCTCAAGAATGTCAAAACGCAGCTGAGGATCGGTGCCGGGCTTGAACTTATAAGCGCCGTGGCTGGTACCGATGGCGATGGCCAGAGAGTCGCAGCCGGTGCGGCTCACGAACTCCTCCACGTCCTCAGGACGGGTATAGGAGCTTTCTTCGGCCGAGACGGAAACCTCGTCCTCCACGCCGGCCAGAGTGCCCAACTCCGCCTCCACGGCCACACCGCGGGCGTGGGCGTATTCCACCACCTGACGGGTCAGAGCGATATTGTCTTCAAAGGACTTGCTGCTGCCGTCGATCATGACGGAGGTGAAGCCGCCGTCGATGCAGCTCTTGCAGGTTTCAAAGCTGTCGCCATGGTCCAGATGCAGGGCAATGGGCAGACCGGTCTCGATGATGGCGGCCTCCACCAGCTTGATGAGGTAAGTGTGGTTGGCATAGGCGCGGGCGCCCTTGGACACCTGCAGGATCAAAGGGGCCTTGACCTCGGCGGCCGCCTCGGTGATGCCCTGCACGATTTCCATATTGTTCACGTTGAACGCGCCCACGGCGTAGCCGCCCTTGTAGGCCTTCTCAAACATTTCCTTAGTGCTTACCAGTGGCATAATCTATTCCTCCAATTAAATGATTACTTCTTGAGATGGGCACCGCCGCTTCCGCTGCGGGGCCGGATGACAACGATGTCATAATAGGGTTCGGGGATAAAGCGCATGAGGAAAAAGGCCGCGATACCGCCGATGAGTCCCACCAGAACGCCGCCCACCACGTCGGTGAAGTAATGGACAGAAAGATACATACGGGAAACGCCCATCAGAGCCGCGAAAAGAAAGATTGGCCAGCTTCTGCGTTTATCATAGCTGAGAAAAACGCCGGTGGAAAAGGCCATAGCCGCGGTGGTGTGGCCCGAGGGGAAGCTGAAGTCACTCTCCGTATGCTGCCCCACCAGCATCCAATACTGCTGGTAAATGCTGCCGTCATGGCTGTACGGCCTGGGTCGATAGACCAGAGGCTTGAAAGCAAGGTTGGTAAGCAGCGCGCCAATAGCCAGCGCCAGAAGCATACAGGTACCCGCCCGCCGGGTCTTGGGAAAGAGCATCATCACCATTGAAAAGGCGATCAAAAAGGCGCCGCCCTTGCCCAACAGGGAGATAAAGTTCATAAACGGGGTGAAAAACCAGGGGGCCGCCTCGTAGAGTCCGTGTACCGCTGTGGCCACCGAAGCGTCCAACCCGGCGCAGGCGGTGTTGAGCCAGAGGGCTACTGCCGTCAGTTCCATGTTTTATGTGTTCTCCTTATTTTTATGTTCTTCTTCGATGCGCTTGATTTCCTGCATCAACCGCCGCTGCACAAAGGTCCAGCTGTTGGCATCATGAATGAGCAGACAGTTGGAGCAGTCTTTGATCCCCTTGGCCGTATAACTGGCGTTGCCGCCGCAGTCGGCCAGGAAGTAGAGAGGACAGTAGCAGAACAGGCAGTTCAGCTCATCTCCCAGTTCAGGATGGCAGGGATAGTATTTGCAACCCTTATTGGCAAAAAAACGATTGGAGTTTTCCATTATGTCAACCAACCACCTTTCCAAATACTCTGAATTCATCATCCGGCCCTACAGCCAGAGGCGCGTAAGCATGGTTCAGGGAAACCAGCAGCGGGCTCCCGTGTTCCCGGGCCAACCGCTTGCAGAAACTCTGACCATTGAGATAGAAAATGCCGATCTCTCCCAGCTCCAGCGTAGACTGTCGCCGCACCCAGACGATCTGGCCGTTTACAAAGCGGGGGGCCATGCTGTCACCGGCGATGCGCACACCAAAGTCAGCCTGAGCCGATACTTCGCTTCCTACCTCCACCATATCATAACCGGCATTTTCCAGAAACTGGCCGGTACCGGCGGAAACTGCCAGAGAATAGAGGGGTAGACTGCGCAGCCGCCGCTCCTCGCTGTGCTCCGGCTGGAGAAAGGTACGCTGAACATCCGTTACCCTATATAGTTTACATAATATTAGGAACTCCGCTGCGTTGGGAAGGGTGGTATCCTTCTCCCACTTGCTGACAGCCTGGGTTTTTACAGGCCAGCCCTGCTCTGTGAGGCGGCGCGCCACTTCACCCTGAGTCCATCCCTGCTGCTTCCGCAGCTCCGCAAGCCGGGTTCCAAAGCTTTTTTCCATAGGCATCTCTCCTTTGTCTTACTATATACCATTTTATATAAATTGGCAAGTGTTTCTCTTAACGAGCGAATTTTCCTCTTGATTTATCTTATTAAGCGAATTATAATAGGAATTAGCTTAATAAGCGAATTTTACGAGGTGCCTTATGAAGCCTGTCATTTTTCATGTGGATGTCAACAGCGCCTTTCTCTCCTGGACGGCCGCGGAGCGGCTGCGGCGGGGTGACCCGCTGGATCTGAGAACCGTCCCCTCCGTCATCGCCGGTGACAAGGAGGAACGTCACGGCATCATTCTGGCCAAGAGCACCCCGGCCAAGGCCTTTGGCATCAAGACCGGGGAACCCATCTGGAAAGCGCAGCAAAAGTGTCCGGAGCTTATCATAGAGCGGCCGGATTATGCCCTCTATGTCCGCGAGTCCCGGCGCTTTGTGGCGCTGCTGCGGGATACGGCCCCGCTGGTGGAGCAGTATTCCATCGACGAGGCCTGGGCCGACATGAGCGGCACCACCTGGAGCCGGGGCGACCCGCTGGAGGCAGCGGAACAGCTGCGGCTGCGGGTCAAAAAAGAGTTGGGCTTCACGGTAAATGTCGGTGTCAGCAGCAACAAGCTCCTTGCCAAAATGGCCGGGGACCTCCGCAAGCCCGACCGGGTCAACACGCTCTTTCCACATGAGATAGAGGAAAAGCTCTGGCCCCTGCCGGTGCGGGAACTTTTCTCCGTCGGTCCCGCCACAGAAAGAAAGCTGGCCTTCTTTGGCATCCACACCATCGGCGAGCTGGCAAAAAGCGACCCGGACTTCCTCCGCGCCCGGCTCCACAGTCACGGAGAGCTGATCTGGCACTATGCCAACGGCCGGGGGGACTGCCGTGTCTGCAACGAAACCGAGCCCAACAAGGGCTACGGCAACTCCGTTACCACCGCCCGGGATGTAACCGACGCCCTCAGTGCCCACCGGGTACTCCTTTCCCTCTGCGAAACCGTAGGGGCACGGATGCGGGCCGACGGCCAGACGGGCCGGGTGGTGATGGTACATATCCGAAACGGCGAACTGGAGGACTGCTCTCACCAGCGGCCCCTCCCCTGCTGCACCGCGGCTACCAACGAGATTTGGGAGAGTGCCTGCCGTTGCTTCGATGAGCTGTGGGACGGGCATACGCCCCTGCGGCAGCTGGGTGTGCAGGTAAGCCATGTGGTCATGGGCGCGCCCCGGCAGTTTGACTTTCTGGACCAGCGGGGCGAGCGCTGGGACCGGCTGGACAAGGCCGTGGACAAGGTGCGAGGCAAATACGGGGAGGATGCCCTCTACCGGGCCTGCTTTCTCCGGGGCGAGAGTCCCGCCATGGGCGGCGGTCTCAGCAAGCACCGGCGCACGGGCATCACCAAGCCTTTGGGCTAAGAGGGGCCTTTGCCCATTGTTTTGCCTCCAAACGGGGTATAATATCTCTCTCAAAAGGAGGCGAATCTATTTGCAATTTCGCTTTTTGCTCTGTTGGCTGGCCTGCATGGCCCTGCATCTTTTTCTTTATTTCGGCTCCCAGTACTGGGAAGGCGAGCCACATACAGTAGGCTGGAGGCTGGATGAACGCATCCCGGTGGTGCCGGGCTTTATCTACATTTACTGCAGCTGGTTTCTGATGCTGGTTCTGGTGCCGCTGGCCCTTTACCGGGCGGATCCGGTAACAGCCCTGCGCTATCTGCTGGCAGATGTCTTTGACCAATTCATTTCCTTTGCGGTCTTTATGCTTTACCCCACCACCTTTGACCGGCCCGCACCGGCGGGCAAGGGACTTACCCATCTGCTTTTCCGCATTGTCTATGGAGCCAACCAC
>SVLG01000048.1 GCA_015068055.1 Oscillospiraceae bacterium
GCGCTGGCCGTGGAAACCGCACTGGGTGCTGCGGCTCAGAACATCGTAGTGGATAATCAGTTGGCCGGCAAGGAGGCCATTGAGCTCCTCAAGCGCCGGGACGGCGGTCGAGCCACCTTCCTTCCTCTGGATACCATCAAGCCCGCCTCCCTCCGGGATGTGCCGGAGGCTGACCCCGGTTTCGTGGGTGTCTGCGACGAACTGGTGCGCTGTGACGGACGGTATAGGGATATCGTCTCCAACCTTCTGGGCCGGACTGTGGTGGCCGAGACCTTGTCCGATGCCATCCGTATGGGTAAGCAGAGCCGCAATGCCTACCGCATTGTGACGCTGGACGGGCAGGTCCTGAATGCCGGCGGTTCCATGACCGGCGGCTCCAGCGGCAAGGGCAGCGGCATCCTCTCCAGGGCCAACGAGCTGGAAAAGCTCAGCGCCCAGCGGGAAAAACTCGGCGAAGAACTCAGGCGTATTACCGCCGCCGCTGCCGAGGCCGAGCGGAAGCTGGAACAGCTCCGCACGGAGCTGGAAGGCGCCCGGGAGGACAGCGCTGCCGCCCGCGAGGAGTACAGCCGCCGGGAAGGCGAGCTGAATCAGGCGCGGCTTCTGGAAAATGCCGCCCGTCAGGCTCTGGCCGATATGGACGGGCGCGCGGAGGAGCTGGAGCGCAGCCGCCGCGAGGGCGGTGAGCGAATGGAAAAGCTCCGCCTTGAGAGTGAGGAGCATGAGCATGCTCTGGCAGAGCTTCGTGAACGCATTGCCGGGGAGAACCGGGATGTGGAAGAAGTGGAGCGGGAGCGCCGGGCTCTGGAAGAAGCACTCAGCGATCTTCGTGCCCGGCTTGCTGCCTTGCAGAGCGAACGGGAGACCGTGGGCCTTGCTGCCGAGCAGCTGCAGCAGCTTCTCCGTGACATGGAGAGCGAAAGCGGCCAGCGCCGCAGCGGCGTGGAGACAGCGTTGCTTCAGGGTGAGGAACTCAGAAAAGAACTCCTGGAGCGCGAGGCACAGCTGGAGCGGCAGCGCCGTGAGATTGATGCCATGCAGCAGGAGATCAACGCGCTCAGCCAGCAGCGCCTGGAGCTGGAAGCGAGGCGGGTGGCCTCCGACAAGGCGGCTCAGAAGAAGAACGAGGAGCTTTTTGAGCATGAACGCATCTGCAGCCGGCTGGAGCAGAAGAAACAGGCGGCGGATCTGGAAGAAAAGCAGATTCTTGATAAGCTCTGGGATAACTACGAGCTGAGCCGCAGCGCCGCCGAGGCCCTGCGTCAGCCCATGGAAAGCTATAACAGGACCAGTCGCCGGGTGAGTGAACTGCGCCGGGCCATCAGCGCACTGGGTACGCCCAACCTCGGCGCCATCGAGGAATACAAGCGTGTCAGCGAGCGCTATAACTTCCTCAGCGAGCAGCGGGACGATGTGCAGCGCTCCAAGAGTGAGATCGAGGCCATCATCCGGGACATTACCGCCCAGATGGAAGAAATCTTTATGGAGCAGTTCCATAAGATCGACGAGTGCTTCCGAGCTACCTTCCTGGAACTCTTCGGCGGCGGCAAGGCGGCTCTCTCTCTGGAGGATGAGAGCAATGTTCTCTCCTGTGGCATCGATATCCGTATCCAGCCCCCCGGAAAGGCCCTTTCCAACATCAGCCTCCTTTCCGGCGGCGAAAAGGCCTTTGTGGCCATTGCCCTGTACTTTGCCATCATGAAGGTGCGGCCCACGCCCTTCTGCGTCATGGACGAGATTGAGTCGGCTCTGGACGAGGCCAATGTGAACCTCTTTGCCGACTATTTGCGCCGCATGAGCGACAAGACCCAGTTTATCGCCATCACCCACCGCCGCGGCACCATGGAGGGCGCCGACCAGCTTTATGGTGTTACCATGCAGGAAAAGGGCGTCAGCACCGTGCTGAGCATGGACATGCAGGAAGCCCTTAAGACGATACACTAAGGAGGAACCATGGGCTTTTTTGACAAGATCAAGGCCGGGCTGCAGAAAACCCGGAACAATATGGCTGTCTCCCTCAACAGCATGATCGCCGACTTTACCGGCGAGAACGAGGAGTTCTACGAGGAACTGGAAGAGACCCTTATTCTGGCCGACGCCGGGGTAGAGTCTACGGAGCGGGCCGTAGAAAAGCTCCGCGCCACCGTCAGCGAGCGGGGGCTCCGCGGCGGCGATGAGGTAAGGGAAGCCATGAAGGAGATCCTTACCGAGGCTCTCACCGTGGGTGATACGGCTCTGAAGCTGGACACCAGACCCTCCGTGATCCTTGTGGTGGGCGTCAACGGCGTTGGCAAGACCACCACCATCGGTAAGCTGGCCTGCGCCATGAGTGCGGAAGGGAAGAAGGTTCTGCTCTGCGCCGGTGACACCTTCCGTGCCGCTGCGGCTGAGCAGCTCACCGTGTGGGCCGAGCGGGCCCACTGCGGCATTGTCCGCCACGAAGAGGGCAGTGACCCCGCCGCCGTGGTCTTTGACGGGCTGTCTGCCGCCAGGGCCCGTGGCGTGGACATCGTCATTGTGGACACCGCAGGCCGTCTTCACAATAAGCAAAATCTCATGAACGAGCTTAGTAAGATCCGCCGGGTCATCGACCGGGAAGCCCCCGGTGCCGATGTGGAGTGTCTCATGGTGCTGGATGCCACCACCGGTCAGAACGGTCTCCTGCAGGCCAAGGAGTTTGCCAGGAGCGCCTCTCTCACCGGCATCGTCCTCACCAAGCTGGACGGCACAGCCAAGGGCGGCGTGGTCTTTGCCATCACCGCCGAGCTGGGTCTGCCCGTCAAGTACATCGGCGTGGGCGAGGGGGCCGACGACCTGCTGCCCTTCGATGCGGAAGCTTTTGCGGAGGCGCTGCTGGTATGAAGATCGTCCTTTCCACCGATAATGCCCATAAGCTCCGTGAGTTCAGGGAAATCCTGGCCGGGAGCGACATAGAACTCATCAGCAAGAAGGAAGCCGGCTGCTTCATCGACGTAGAAGAGAACGGTACTACCTTTGAGGAAAACGCCTTTATCAAGGCCGAGGCTGTCTGTAAGGCCACGGGGCTGCCTGCCATCGCCGATGACTCCGGTCTCTGTGTGGACGCGCTGGGCGGTGAGCCGGGAATCTACTCCGCCCGTTACACCGGCCGCCACGAGGACAGCGATGTTGACCGTTACCGCTACCTTCTCAGGAAGATGGAGGGGGTCAGCAACCGCCGTGCCCGCTTTGTCAGCGCCATCTGCTGCGTCCTGCCCAACGGCGATGCTGTCCGCGCCCTCGGTACCTGCGAGGGCGAGATTATGGAAGGCCCCGAGGGGGAGAATGGCTTTGGCTACGACCCCATCTTCCGTCCCGTGGGTTATGAGCGGGGTATGGGCCTTCTGAGCGCCGAAGAAAAAAGCGCCATTTCACACCGGGGAAATGCATTGAAAGCCTTTCAGGCAGAATGGGAGAGATATCATGCTCAACAGTAAACAGCGCGCTTTGCTGCGCTCTCTGGCCGCCACCGAGGATACCATCATCCAGGTTGGTAAGGGCGGCATCACCGACAGCGTTACCAAGCAGGTTTCCGAGGCTCTGGCCGCCCGCGAGCTGGTCAAGGGCCGTGTTCTGGAAAACTCCCTGCTGAGTGCCCGGGAGGCCTGCGACGAGCTGGCCCAGCGCTGCGTGGCCGACAGCGTGCAGGTCATCGGCAGCAAGTTCGTTCTCTACAAGCGCAACGAAAAGAACCCCAAAATTGACATCAAGGTCCGCAAGTGAGCCGTGTTCTGATCTACGGCGGCAGCTTCAACCCGCCCCATCTGGGTCATGTGGAAGCCTTTGCCGCCGCCCGGGAGCATTTGCAGCCGGCTCGCAGTCTCATTATTCCCAGTCATGTGCCGCCGCATAAGCCCCTCCCGGCAGGGAGTCCGGACAGCGACGAGCGGCTGCTTCTGGCGAAGTTTGCCTTTGCCGCCTTTCCGGAGGCGGAGGTTTCGGATATGGAGCTTCGCCGCCGGGGTGTCAGCTATACAGCGCTGACGCTGACGGAACTGAAAAAACGCTTCCCGGAGGAAGAACTTTTCTTCCTGATGGGAACGGATATGTTCCTGACACTGGAGAGCTGGTACGACTACCGGACGGTGCTTTCCCTCTGTATCCCGGTGGTGCTTACCCGGGAGGAGGGGGAGGATGCTGCGGTCCGTGCCCACGCAGAGCATCTTCGGGATGCCTGCGGGCTGGAGGCCCTTGTGCTGCCCCGGGCGCCTCTGCCCATGAGCTCCACGGAGCTGCGTGCCGAACTCTGTGCGCGCGGCGGTCGTCATAAGCTCCCGGCGGCCGTCTATGAGCGCATCATCCAAAAGCGCCTTTATGGGGCAAAGCCGGAACTTGCGTGGCTCCGGGAGCGGGCTTACGCCATGCTCAAGCCCCGACGCATTCCCCATGTGGCCGGCTGCGAAGAAATGGCCCGAACTCTGGCCCTGCGCTGGGGGGAGGACCCCGATACGGCTGCCGAAGCCGCTATTCTCCATGACATAACAAAGAAATTGACCGCCGCTGAGCAGTTGCGTTTATGTGCCGAATATGGTATTATGACGGATGATGCCGAGAGGGAAAACACGGAGCTTCTCCACGCCAAGACGGGGGCCGCCCTTGCACGGGCGCTTTTTGGTGTGGATGATGCGATATACAAGGCAATTTTTCGGCATACTACCGGCAGCATCGGCATGTCCCGGCTGGAGAAGATTATCTATCTGGCCGATGCCGTGGAACCCACCCGTTCCTACGAAGGGGTGGAGAAGCTGCGTGAATGCGCTCTGCGCGATCTGGATGAGGCCATGATTATGAGCCTTCAGAGAACCATCGACTATGTGGCGCAGCGCGGCGGCGTTGTACATGTGCAAAGCCGGGAGGCTCTGTACTGGTTTGTGAATCAAAAGGAAGTAGAACAATGAAGTTTTTCGGTGGTGCCGGGAGACATGCCTCCCGCGGGAACCGGCCGGCCACTCATAAAAAGAGTACCGGGCCTGAAAGAATTTCCGAAGCTCCCATGCCCGCGGGGCCCGGGAATGTAGGGAAGAAGCACAGCAAATTGCTGGTAGCTTTGATTGTGCTGGGGGCGCTGGTGCTGCTGACGCTGATCGGGCTGGCAGCGTTTAAGGTCTGGGCTGCCGCACCCGAGGTGGAAGAGACCGGGCTGGAGAAACAGACGGACAGCGAATTGAACCGGGAGGGCGATGTTCTCGCCACGCCCCCGGTTTCCGGGGAGCCGACCATCGCAGCCACACCGGAGCCGGAGGCTACGCCGGTTCCCACCAGCGGACGCCGCAGCGGCGTTTATACCATGCTGGTGGTGGGCCAGGATGTGGCCGGTATGAACACGGACACCATCATGGTGGGTATGTTTGATACCGAGGCGGGGAAGCTCAACATTGTCAGCATCCCCCGCGACCTTCTGGTAAACGTCAGCTGGTCGGTGAAAAAGGTCAACTCCATCTACGGCATGGCCGGCACGGAAGAGGGCCTTGTGGACGGCATTTCCGACATCCTCGGTTATAAGGTGGATAACTACGCGGTGGTAAATGTTTACGCTGTGGAGCAGGTCATTGATGCCATCGGCGGCGTGTACTTTGACGTGCCCATGCATATGAGCTGGGGCGATCCCACCATTGGCCGCAGCTATGATATCCCTGCCGGTGAACAGTGGCTGGATGGACACAATTCCATGGGTGTTCTGCGTTTCCGCCGCAATACGGATGGCAGCGGTTATCCCACCGGCGACCTTGGCCGTGTGGAGACCCAGCAGAAATTTGCCATGGCTCTTGCCAGACAGATGCTCAAGCTGGGCAATATCCCCAATCTGAGTAAGATCATCGACATTGTTCTGGACAACCTCAAGACGGACCTGACGGCCAGCAACATTGCCTTTTTTGCTCAGGAGTTTCTGAAGCTCAGCAGCGACGATATCAATTTCTATACGCTGCCCTACGAGCCCGTGTATATCAAGGGCGGCTCCTATGTGAGTCTGAGAACGCAGGATTGGCTCACCATGCTCAACGATAATCTTAACCCTTATTATGAAACCATCACGGAAAGTAATCTGGATGTGCTGACCTTCAACGGCGGCAGCTTCTATGCCACCACGGGCATTCTGGCCGGCGGCTATGAATCTTTCTATGACTATACGCAATTAACATCCTAAGAGGAGAGATATAATGCTGAAAGCTAATGAGATCGCGCGTCTGGCCGTCAAGGCGCTGGACAGCAAGATGGGCCGGGACATTACCGTACTGAAGACCGAGGGCGTCACCGTTCTGGCTGACTACTTCATCATCTGCACGGCCACCTCCGCACCCCACTGTAAGACGCTGGTGGAGGAAACGGAAAAAATTCTCAGCGAGGCAGGGGAGCCCCCTCTGCGCCGCGAGGGTTACCGGGGCGGCAACTGGGTGCTGCTGGATTTCGGCTGCGTGGTTGTCCATGTGTTCCTGGAAGAGACCCGTCAGTTCTACAATCTGGAGCGGCTCTGGGCCGACGCTGAACGAGTGGATACCCAAACCATGTTGGAGTGAGGATAGAGAAGATGAAATACGATTTTGCGGCCATTGAAAAGAAATGGCAGGATAAGTGGACGGAGAGCAAGGCTTTTGCCGCCGTCAACGGCGACACCACCCGCCCCAAGTGGTTCGGTCTGGTAGAGTTTCCGTATCCCAGCGCCGCCGGTCTCCATGTGGGCCATCCCCGTCCCTACACCGCTATGGACGTTATCGCCCGTAAGCGCCGCATGGACGGCTACAACGTGCTGCTGCCCATTGGTTACGATGCCTTTGGTCTGCCCACCGAGAACTTTGCCATCAAGAACCATGTGCATCCCCGCACCGTTACCGAGCAGAACGTGGCAAACTTCACCCGTCAGCTCCACATGCTGGGCTACTCCTTCGACTGGGATCGTGTGACCAACACCACCGACCCCTCCTACTACAAGTGGACCCAGTGGATCTTCCTGCAGCTTTTCAAGAACGGTCTCGCCTATAAGAGCCGTATGCCCGTGAACTGGTGCACCTCCTGCAAGTGCGTCCTCGCCAACGAAGAAGTGGTGGAAGGCGTCTGCGAGCGCTGCGGCGCTCCCGTGGTCCGCAGGGAGAAGAGCCAGTGGATGCTGAAGATCACCGAGTACGCCCAGAAGCTCATCGACGGCCTTGATACCGTGGACTTTCTGGACCGCGTCAAGACCCAGCAGCGCAACTGGATCGGCCGCTCCACCGGCGCGGAAGTGAACTTCCACACCACCGAGGGCGATGTCCTCTGCGTGTATACCACTCGCTGCGATACCCTTTTCGGTGCTACTTACATGGTCATTGCCCCCGAGCATGAGTGTGTGGCCAAATGGGCGGAGAAAATTGAGAACTATGCCGAGGTGGAAGCCTATGTCCGTAAGGCTGCTTCCAAGTCTGATTTCGAGCGTACCGAGCTGGTGAAGGAAAAGACCGGCGTGGAGCTCAAGGGTGTCCGTGCCATCAACCCCGTCACCGGCGGCGAAATCCCCATCTTTATTTCCGACTATGTTCTGGCCAGCTACGGCACCGGCGCCATCATGGCCGTTCCTGCCCATGACCAGCGCGACTGGGAGTTTGCCAAGGTCTTTGGTCTGCCCATCGTGCAGGTGGTGGCCAGCGCCGACGGCGCCGAGGTGGACCTCGACAAGTGTGCCTTTGTGGACGTGGCTACCGGCGTCATGGTCAATTCCGGTTTCCTGAACGGCCTCAGCGTGGAGGACGCCATCCCCACCATGATCCGTTGGCTGGCGGACAAGGAACTGGGCCATGAGAAGGTAAACTACAAGCTCCGCGACTGGGTCTTCTCCCGTCAGCGCTACTGGGGTGAGCCCATCCCCATCGTCAACTGCCCCAAGTGCGGCTACGTCCCCGTGCCCGAGGATCAGCTGCCTCTGCTTCTGCCCGAGGTGGAGAGCTATGAGCTCACCGACGACGGCGAGTCCCCCATCTCCAAGATTCGCGACTGGGTGGAGACTACCTGTCCCTGCTGCGGCGGCAAGGCTGAGCGCGAGACCGACACCATGCCTCAGTGGGCCGGTTCCAGCTGGTACTTCCTGCGCTACATGGATCCCGACAACGACCAGGCTCTCGCTTCCAAGGAAGCTCTGGATTACTGGGGCCAGGTGGACTGGTACAACGGCGGTATGGAGCATACCACCCTGCATCTGCTGTACAGCCGCTTCTGGAACTGTTTCCTCCATGACATCGGCGTGGTTCCCTACGCCGAGCCCTATGCCAAGCGTACCAGCCACGGCATGATCCTGGGCAAGAACCCCCACTACGTAGGCAACTTTGAGACGCAGGAAGAGAAGGACGAGATGGTTGCCAAGTACGGCAGCGAGGCTCTCCGTCCCAGCGTCAAGATGTCCAAGTCTCTGGGCAACGTGGTGAACCCCGACGACGTTATCCGCGAGTTCGGTGCGGACACCATGCGCCTTTACATCATGTTCATCGGCGACTTTGAGAAGACCGCCGTCTGGTCTGACGATGCCGTCCGCGGCTGCAAGCGTTTCCTTGACCGCGTCTGGAACCTGCAGGAGAAGTGCAGCGACGAGCAGGCCCAGTCTGCCAAGAACGAGCGTGCTCTCCACAAGGCCATCCGCAAGGTGGCCGATGACATCGAGGCCATGAAGTTCAACACCGCCATTGCCACTCTTATGGCTCTGGTCAACGACTTCTACACCAACGGCTGCTCCAAGGGCGATCTGCGTACCCTCGTGCAGCTGCTGTCTCCCATCGCCCCCCATATCTGCGAGGAAATCTGGGAGAACCTTGGCTTCGCCGCGGAGGGCATGATCTGCCAGCAGAAGTGGCCCGAGTACGACGAGAGCAAGACCGTCGAGGCCACCAAGACTCTGGCGGTTCAGGTGAACGGTAAGCTCCGCTCCACCGTGGAAGTGGCTGCCGGCTGCGACAGCGAGACCGCACAGGCCGCCGCCTGTGCTGACAAGAAGATTCAGGGCTATCTGGAGGGCATGGAGATCGTCAAGGTCATCTTTGTCCAGGACAAGCTCCTGAACCTCATCCTCAAGCCCAAGAAGTAAGTTTTAAAACGGAGCGGCATTGCCGCTCCGTTTTGCATAAGGGGAGTAGAATATGAAAGAGACAAAAACCCTGCGCCGTCATCGACTCAGCGTGGAGGGGGAGCTGCAGGAAACATACAGCGTGGAAGAAGCGCTGGAAGCCATCCAGACCATCCTTGACCGCCATGCGCCAGACTGCAAAGCGAAACTCTTTGAGAAGGAACTGGA
Organism: Oscillospiraceae bacterium; assembly: GCA_015068055.1. The sequence goes on from SVLG01000048.1 coordinate 9,269, forward strand.
AATCAGAAATGGCTATAAAGTGCGCTCTCGCAGCGACCGGCTGAAGATTTCCCTGATCCTCAGCCGTTGTGGTCTGACAGATCGGGAGTATGACAACCTGGCCGCCGAGTGGCTGCTGCACAATCTGGCCTATGACTTACACCTGATGCGCGGCTCTGCCCGGCACGTAGCACTGGATTTCGGCCATAATATCCGCCGTATCGTAGATGTCTGCACCCGGGTGCTGGAAATCTTTGGGCTGGTTTAAAAAATTCTTGACAAAGTATAATCTCTCTGCTATTTTAGTATTAAGATTTATTCTTAATACTAAAAAGGAGGGCCTGAATGCGAAGTCAGAAACAGATGATTTTGGACGTAATCCGTTCCTCTCATGAGCACATGACCGCCGACCAGATCTACATGGCAGCCAAACAGGAAAACCCCGGCATCGCCATGGGTACGGTTTATCGCAATCTCTCGCTGCTGGCGGATGCAGGAGAGATCGTCCGGGTGGAACGCCCCGGCGAGGCCACGCGCTTTGACAAGACCCTCAAAAGTCATGAGCATATTGTCTGTCAGCGCTGTGGCAGCATGAAAGATGTGCAGGTGGAGAAGGATCTGCTGGTCTATCTCCGGGAACGGACAGGGGAGGATGTGCTGCGCTGCTGCCTCACCATGGAGTATATTTGCCCCATCTGCCGGGAAAAAGAAAACGAGATCAATCATTAACGTAGGAGGAAATGAATATGGAACTGAAGAACAGCAAGACCTTTGAAAACCTGGCTGCCGCCCTTGCCGGTGAGTCTATGGCCCGCAACAAGTATGACTGGTTTGCCAGCCGCGCCAAGAAAGACGGCTATGAGCAGATCGCCGCCATCTTTGCCGCCACGGCTCTCAACGAGAAGGAGCACGCCAAGATGTGGTTCAAGTATATGGAAGATGGCATCCCCGGCACCGAGAAATGTCTTGAAATGGCTGCCGAGGGCGAGAACTACGAGTGGACCGACATGTATGCCGAGTTTGCCCGGGTTGCCCACGAGGAGGGCTTTGAGGAGATCGCCAGGAAGTTTGAACTGGTCGCGGCCGTGGAGAAGGAGCATGAGGAGCGTTACCGCAAGCTGCTGGAGAACCTCCGCGAGGCGAAGGTCTTTGAGCGCGAGGATCAGCAGTTCTGGGTCTGCCGCAACTGTGGCCATGTCCACGTGGGCAAGGAAGCGCCCGAACTCTGCCCCACCTGCAACCATCCCAAGGCCTATTTTGAAATCAAGGCTACCAATTACTGAGATAAGCAAACCCGCCGGAGGACTTCCTCCGGCGGGTTAATACGTTGACTCGTCCATAAAGATTTCCTCCGCCTCCTTCTGCGCTTGCATTAGGAGGAATTTTATTGCCGCTATGTCCTTTTCCTTCAGCGCATCCGTAATGACATTGAAAAGCAGCAGATAAGCTTTGCGGTAGAGATTCATTTTATCGTCTCCATTATGCGTCAAAACTTCGTCAATTTTACTATAGATTATAATCTGACGCTAAACTTCTGTCAATACTTCGTCAAAGAGGTGACAGAATGAAGGATAATTTAAGCCGTTATACATTGCGGGTGGAGCAGGAGCTTTTGGATAAGCTCGGCTATATTGCCGAATACGAAGGCCGAACGAAAAATAAAGAGCTGGAACAGATGATCAAAAAGCGTATAGCCGATTTTGAGCGCGAACACGGTGAGATCGAATAACCGTAGGGGCGAGCATGGCTCGTCCCAATCCCCCCCTTGACAACGCCGGATTTTATGATAAAATAACTGAGTTATTTGGCTTTGACGAAGACGAGTCGGTTCATTGGGATTCACAGAGAGAGGGGAGAGGCTGAGAGCCCCTTATCGCCATGCCCGGCAGCCATCTTTCGAGCCTCCGCGCGAAGAGCGCGGCGCGTTGCCTGCGTTACCGGGCGCATGAGATGCGGCCATTTTGCGGCCGTAATCAGGGTGGTACCGCGTGGAAGTGTTTCCCCGCCCCTGTCTTTTGACAGGGGCGTTTTATTTTTGCAAACAAATTTGGAGGTCATATATGAAGAAGTACGGTTTGAACGAGCTGCGTGAGATGTACCTTTCTTTCTTTGAGAGCAAGGGCCATCTGCGGCTGCCCAGCTTTTCCCTGATCCCCCGCAACGACCCCTCACTGCTGCTGATCAATGCCGGCATGAGCCCTATGAAGACCTGGTTCACCGGTGAGGAGGAGCCGCCCCGCCGCCGGGTCACCACCTGTCAGAAGTGCATCCGCACCCCCGACATTGAGAACATCGGCAAGACGGCCCGCCACGGCACCTATTTTGAGATGCTGGGCAACTTCTCCTTCGGCGATTATTTCAAGCGCGATGCCATCCACTGGGCCTGGGAGTTCTTTACCTCTCCCGAGTGGGTGGGCCTGGATCCCAACCGCCTCTATCCCAGCGTCTATGTGGAAGACGATGAGGCCTTTGAGATCTGGAACAAGGAGATCGGTATTGCGCCGGATCGCATCTTCCGCTTTGGCAAGGGCGACAACTTCTGGGAGCATGGCAGCGGCCCCTGCGGTCCCTGCAGCGAGATCTACTATGACCGCGGTGAGAAGTACGGCTGCGGCAGCCCCGACTGCACTGTGGGCTGCGAGTGCGACCGTTACATCGAGGTCTGGAACCTGGTCTTTACTCAGTTCAATAACGACGGTCAGGGCAACTACACCGAGCTGCAGCAGAAGAACATCGACACCGGCATGGGTCTGGAGCGTTTGGCTGTGGTCTGTCAGGATGTGAACAGCCTCTTTGATGTGGACACCGTCATGAACATCACCAACAAGGTCAGCGAGATCACCGGCGCCCACTACGGCGAGACCAACGCCAAGGACGTATCCCTCCGTATCATCACCGACCATATCCGCTCCTCCACCTTCATGATTTCCGACGGCGTTCTGCCTTCCAACGAGGGCCGCGGCTATGTGCTGCGTCGTCTGCTCCGCCGTGCGGCCCGTCATGGCCGTCTGCTGGGCGTGAAGGAGCCCTTCCTCTACAAGGTCTGCGCCACCGTTATTCAGGAAAACCGCGGCGCTTACACCGACCTTCCCGAGAAGCAGGACTATATCACCAACGTCATCCGCAGTGAGGAGGCCAACTTCGCCAAGACCATCGACGCCGGCCTCTCCATCTTTGCCAATATGCTCAGCGCCATGAAGCAGAAGGGCGAGAGTGTCTTCTCCGGCGCCGATGCTTTCAAGCTTTACGATACCTATGGCTTCCCTCTGGACCTCACCAAGGAGATGGTGGCTGACGAAGGACTCAGCGTGGACGAGGATGGCTTTACCGCCCTTATGAAGGAGCAGCGTGACCGTGCCCGTGCCGCCCGCGCCAAGGATGACACCGCCTGGGCCGGGCTGGATCTGGGTCTTGACAATACCCCCACCTCCTTCAGGGGCTATGAGACGCTGATCGATGAGGGTAAGATCCTGGCTATCGTGGCCGAGAATGAGCTGAGAGAGAGCATTGGTGGCAATGCCGAGGCCAGCATCGTTCTGGACAATACCCCCTTCTACGCCGAAATGGGCGGTCAGGCGGCGGACCACGGTCTGCTGATTCTCAAGGACGCTGTCTTTGAAGTGAAGAATGTCCAGAAGAACAAGGGCGGTAAGATCCTCCACAGCGGCCACATGGTTTCCGGCAGCCTCAGCGTGGGCGACTGCGTCAAGGGCTGCGTGGATACCCAGCGGCGCAAGGCCATTGCCCGTGCCCATACCGCTACCCACCTGCTGCACAAGGCGCTGGTCAACGTGCTGGGCGACCATGTCCATCAGGCCGGTTCTCTGGTGGAGCCCGACCACCTGCGCTTTGACTTTACCCACAACAACCCCATGAAGAGCGACGAGATCGCCGCCGTGGAGCGCATGGTCAACGAGGCCGTGCTGGAAGGCTATGAGGTTCGCGTGGATGAGATGCCCATTGACGAGGCCCGCAGCCGCGGTGCCGTGGCCCTCTTTGGTGAGAAGTACGGCGACACTGTCCGCGTGGTTGACATGGGCGAGGGTTACTCCATGGAGCTTTGCGGCGGCACCCACCTGAGCAACACCGCCATGGTCGGCTCCGTCCGTATTACCTCCGAGTTCTCTGTGGCCAGCGGTGTCCGCCGTATCGAGGCCACCACCGGCAAAGCTACTCTGGAGCTGCTGGAGAATAACCACCGCATTCTCCTGAACCTCAGCGAGCGGCTCAAGACCCGTCCCGAGGAGCTGATGGCCAAGGCCGACGCCCGTACCAATGAGCTGCGTGAGCTGAGAACCGAGCTGGAGAAGTTCCGCAGCAAGGCCCTGCTGGACGATGCCAGCGGCTATCTGACCGCTGCCCGCAACGTCAACGGCCTCAAGGTCGTCACCATGCAGCTGCCTCCTCTGGAGAAGGACGACCTCCGCAAGCTGGGCGACTTCCTCCGGGATAAGTGCGAAGAAGTTGTGGCCGTTCTCGCCACCGTCAAGGACGAGAAGATTACCTTCCAGGCTGTCTGCGGCAAGGCCGCTGTGGCCGCCGGCGTCAAGGCCGGTGACCTCATCCGCCATGTCACCGCCATCTGCGGCGGCAAGGGCGGCGGCAAGCCCGACTCCGCCATGGGCGGCGGCACCGACGTGCTGAAGCTGGACAACGCTCTCGCCACCGTGGACGAGTTCGTTGCCGATAAGACCAAGTAAAGGAGAAGAAAACCATGTCCGATTGCCTTTTCTGTAAGATCATCGCCGGGGACATTCCCTCTTCCAAGGTCTACGAGGATGAGTATGTTTACGCCTTCCGTGACATCGCCCCCCAGGCTCCCACCCACATCCTCGTGGTGCCCAAGGCCCACATCGCCTCTGTGGCGGAGCTGACGGCGGAAAACTCCGTCCATGCCGCCCGCTGTCTGGAGGCCGTGGCCCGCATCGCCGAGAGCGAGGGTCTCACCGGCGGCTACCGCGTGATTTCCAACTGCGGCGCCGATGCCGGCCAGACCGTCCACCACCTGCACTTCCATATCCTCGGCGGCAAAAAGCTCGACGAGAAAATGGCCTGAAACCAATAAAAAATTCCCTGACCGATCGGTCAGGGAATTTTTTTATGAGTGAAAACTCAGATGAGGTTCTTCTCGGTTTCCTTGTCGAAGATGTGGAGCAGCTTGGGATCGAAGCTGAAGCTGACGGCGTTGCCGCGAGCGAAGTCCTCGGTGTTAATGTCGGCGGTGGGAACCACGGCGACCATATCACCCTCGCTGGTGTCCAGATGCAGATGCAGCTCGCTGCCCATGAGCTCGCTGACGTCGACCTTGGCGGCGATGCCTTCCTTGCCGACCTTCACGTGCACGGGACGGAGACCCACGATGACATCCTTCTCCTCGGTGCCGGCGAGAGCGGCGTTCTGCTCGGCGGTGAGGGCGATCTCGGTGCCGAGGATGCTGACGGCATAGCCTTCAGCCTTCTTGAGGAGCTTGCAGCCGTGGAAGAAGTTCATCTGGGGAGTGCCGATGAAGCCGGCCACAAAGAGGTTGGCGGGGTGGTTGAAAACTTCCTGAGGAGTGCCGATCTGCTGGATGAAGCCGTCGCGCATGATGACGATACGATCGCCCAGAGTCATGGCCTCCACCTGGTCGTGGGTGACGTAGATGAAGGTGGTGTTGATCTTCTCACGGAGCTTGATGATCTCAGCGCGCATCTGGTTACGCAGCTTGGCGTCCAGGTTGGAGAGAGGCTCGTCCATCAGGAAGACCTTGGGGTCGCGGACGATGGCGCGGCCGATGGCAACACGCTGACGCTGACCGCCGGAGAGAGCCTTGGGCTTACGATCCAGATACTGGGTGATGTCCAGAATGGCGGCAGCCTCGCGGACCTTGCGGTCGATCTCATCCTTGGGGACCTTCTTCAGCTTCAGGGAGAAGGCCATGTTATCATAGACAGTCATGTGGGGGTAGAGAGCGTAGCTCTGGAAGACCATGGCGATGTCGCGGTCCTTGGGGGCCACGTCGTTCATGAGCTTGCCATCAATCCACAGCTCGCCGTCGCTGATCTCCTCAAGACCGGCGACCATACGCAGGGTGGTGGACTTGCCGCAGCCGGAGGGGCCGACCAGAACGATGAATTCCTTGTCGGCGATGTCAAGGCTGAACTCCTGAACGGCGACAACGCCTTCATCCGTGATCTGCAGATTGACCTTCTTCTCGGCTTCGCCCTTCTTGGCCTTTTTCTTCTTCTCGGTGTTGGGGTAGACCTTCTTGATTTTCTTCAGACTGACTTCGGACATATTTTTCTGATCATAGTCACAGTGCCTCCGCAAGCTGTGACCTCACAGCCGGTGAAATACCGCGCTGCCTTACGACAGGTCTCCACACTGCCGCACCGGTGATCTTCCGGGTTTTTCCTCCTTACTTTTGCCTCACGACGCTTAATAGGGTGGAGTAAACGCCGCGGGTTTGTATTGGGGATGCTGTTTATAGCATAACACGAAAACCGTGGTTTGCCAAGGGTTTTTTGCGCTTTTTTATCGGATTCGTCCGTCCATGTCGCTGCCGTGTTCGGGCTGCAGGGGGAAGCGGATGGGCTTTTTGTCCCGCTGGGAGCGGTAGATGGCGGTGACCAGTTCCACGGTGCGCCGTCCGTCCTCCAGCGTGATGAGCGGCTCGGTGCCGTGCTGAATGGCCTGCAGGAAGTCACGGAGCTGCTGTTCATGGTAGTAGACCATGTCCACGCCGCTAAAGAAGTCTCCGTCCTCTTTTTTCCACTGCGGCAGCATATCCGCCTCGCCGGGTACCGTCCAGAGATCGTTCACCGGTGGTTCCGTGATGCCGGACATACCGGCAATAAACATGGCCCCGCCGTCGGTCTGTACGCCGATGCTGGCGCCGTTGCTGCCGTGGACGCGGACATTGCCGAAGAGGGCAGGGTTCTGGGAGTTGCTGACCACGATGTTGCCGAAGGCGCCGCTCTTAAAGCGGATGACGGCCATGGCGGTGTCCTCCACCTCCAGTTCCGGGTGGTTCAGGGTGTCCCACATGCCGTAAAGCTCCTCCACCTCGCCCATGTACCAGAGAAGCAGGTCGATCTGGTGGGGGGCCTGATTGATGAGGACGCCGCCGCCCTCACCCTTCCAGGTGCCGCGCCAGGGGTCGCTGTGGTAGTAGGCCATGTCACGCCAGCCCAGCATATTGACCGTGCCGAGAATGGGCTTTTCCAGCTTGCCGTCCTCAATGGCCTTCTTCACCCGCATAGCCGGGCGGTAGAAGCGCCGCTGACAGATGGTGGTGCCCTTGACGCCGGCCTTGTTTACCGCCCCAATGATGGCGTCGCAGTCCTCCAGCGTGGCCGCCAGAGGCTTTTCCACGGCGATGTGGAGGCCCAACTCCGCACAGCGCACAGCCAGTTCCGCATGGCCGGGGTGGGGGGTGCAGATGGAAACGGCTTCCACGCCGCTTTCCTTCACCATCTGCTCCAGATCGGTATAGGCCTTGATGCCGTACTTTTCCGCAAAGGCTTCCGCCTTGGCGGCGGTGCGGGCGTAGCAGGCTACCAGCTCGCTTTCCTCGCAGCGCTGCAGGGCCTGAGCATGGAAGTGGCCCACCTTGCCGCAGCCGATGACAGCGGTTTTAATCTTCTTCATACCGCCACCTCAGCTCTGGTCAT
>SVLG01000049.1 GCA_015068055.1 Oscillospiraceae bacterium
AGACGCATGACGGAGGACTGGTTATCGGTCACGTTGATGGCGGTAACCTTCTGCAGATAGGTCTTGGCTTCCTCAACCAGGTGCTCGATGTGGATGCCCTTGGGGGGGCCGACTTCCGCAGAAACTACAAATTCACCACGTTCAAACAAGTCAGTAATATACATTGTTCGTTGCTCCTCTTCTCAATAATTATTTAGAGACTTCGTCGTCAGTTGCGTAATTGCGGATCTGAACAGGGCACTTGACAGCGTCCAGACGGCCGATCTTCTCAAGACGGCGCATGATACGCTCCCAGCCGCACTCCATGTTGCTGTCCACTTCGCATCTGCCGTTCTTGGCGCCGCCGCACTGGCCGTTCAGGAGGCTCTTGGAGCAGGCAGTGATGGGGCAGATGCCGCCGGTGAGGTTCAGGTAGCACTCGCCGCACTGGCCGCAGTCGTGCTCCAGAGGAGTCACGCCCTGGAAGCCGGGCAGACGGTAAGTGTCGCAGCCGGCGCAGACCATCTTGCCGGGCAGCTGCTCGGCAACGCTCTGCACGCCGACGCCGCAGGAGCAGACGAGGACCATGTCGGCCGCGTCGATCTCGGCCTGATGCTTATCGAGACGCAGCTCACGGTTTTCGTCGTTGCAGATGTAGTCGGTGGTGAAGATACCGGTGACGTTGCCGCCGGCAGCCAGTTCCTTCTGGAAGGCCTTGGCCTCTTCCTCGGGGAAGCGGACTTCCTTGCAGCCGTGGCAGTTGATGATGAAGACCTTCTTGTCGCCGATGAGGGCCTTGATGGTCTCGTTGGATTTCAGTTCAGTAATAAGCATTACTTCATCCCCCTTACAGCAGCCTTACCGGCCTTGATCTTGGTGACCAGAGGAATCTTGGAGGAGCAGATGAATTCGCAGCAGCGGCACTCAACGCAGTCCATGACCTTCTTGTCCTTCATACCCTGCCAGTTCTCCTGATCAGCAAACTTGCCGAAGTAGAGGGGCTTGAGCTCCATGGGGCAGACGTCCACGCAGCGACCGCACTTGATGCACTCGACTTCCTTGGAGTAGACGGTGTCGACGGCGATGATGCCGTTGGAGCCCTTCATAATGGGAGCTTCCAGACCCTGCTGCACAAAGCCCATCATGGGGCCACCAGCCTTGATGGTAACATCGCCTTCGGTGATGCCGCCGCAGAAGTCCACCAGCTCCTTGGCCTGGGTGCCGAGCTTGACGATGAAGTTGCCGGGCTTGGCAATGTGCTCGCCGGTGACGGAGGTCACGCGCTCGATGAGCGGCATACCGGTGAGGATGGCGTCGGCAGTGGCCTTGGTGGTGCTGACGTTGGCAACCACGCAGCCCACGTCGGCGGGCAGAGCGCCGGAGGGAACCTGACGGCCGGTGACGCGCTTGATGAGCATCTTCTCAGCGCCCTGGGGGTACTTGGTGCGGGCAACGACAACATCCATGTCCTCGATGTCGGCAACCTTCTGCTGCATGAGAGCGATGGCGTCGGGCTTGTTGTCCTCGATAACGATGAGGCCCTTGGGAGCGGCGACAGCCTTCATCATGGCGCGGAGGCCAACGATGATCTCATCGGCGAAGTTCAGCAGCAGCTGATGGTCGGCGGTGAGGTAGGGCTCGCATTCGCAGCCGTTGAGCAGGACGTAGTCGATGGGCTTGCCGGGCTTGAGCTTCACATAGGTGGGGAAGCCGGCGCCGCCCATGCCCACCACGCCGGCGTTCTTGACGATCTCGATGATCTCATCGGGAGTCAGCTCGTCGACGGACTTGTTGGGCTTCACGGACTCGTGAACGGTGTTCTTGTGATCGTTCTTGATGACCACGGAGGGGCACATGCCGCGGGTGGCGTGGGGACGATCTTCGATAGCGATAACGGTACCGCTGACGCTGGAGTGGACAGGAGCGCTGATGAAGCCGGCGGCCTCAGCGATCATCTGGCCAACCTTGACCTCGTCGCCCACGTTCACGATGATGTTGGCGGGGGCGCCCAGATGCATGGAGTTGGGAATGACGACCACATCGGGCTCGGGGAAGCGCTGCAGAGCGCAGTGCTCGCTGAACTCCTTATTTTCGGAGGGGTGAACACCGCCGTAGTAGCCGGCGAAACGGCTGTCGCGGATATCCTGTACGTACTTATTGATGACTTCGAAGCGGGACTTGGAGTAGTCACGAAGCTGCACGGGCTGCTTCAGGAACTCCTCGGTACGACCCTGCTGCTCGAGACGGCGGTAGATCTTCTCCCAGGCGCAGTCCTTGTTGGGGTCGATCTCGCACTTGCCGTTCTTGGCGCCGCCGCACTGGCCGTTGGTCAGGCTCTTGGAGCAGTCCACGATGGGGCAGATGCCGCCGGTGACGTTCAGATAGCACTGGGCGCAGGCGTCGCAGGCCTTCTTGGTCAGGGCCATGCCGTGATGGCCGGTGTAGTTCAGGGAATCGCAGGCCGCGAAAGCCTGAACATCGACAAGGTCCGCAACCGTCTGCACGCCGAGACCGCAGGAGATAACCACAACGTTCTCCGTGCCCTCGGGCAGCTCCAGACCCTTACCGGTCAGAGTCTTGTTGCAGAGGAAATCGACATTCACGGCACCGGTGATCGTCTTGCCCTGCTCGGCAGCGAACTTCTCGAATTCGCCGCGCTCAGGCTCGTCAACGGTCACAAATTCCTTGAAGCACTTGTTACAGGCGACGACGAACAGATTGTCCTTACCTTCCAGTACGGACGCGAGCTCGTCGAAGCCTTTCAACTTATACTTGGTATAGTCCACCAATTGCTCACCTTCCTCAAATTGATTTATAAACCTTACTTTTATCTGCAGAATCCGTTCCCTGCCTTTGCACCCGGAGGCAGAAACAGATCAACAAATACATGACAAGAACGCCCCGCGAAATAAGCGCACGACGCCGCTTATAATGATAGCACTCTTTCCTCTGAAACGCAACTCGTTTTATAGAAAAAAAGTATAAAAACATACTTATATTTTGAATTTGTAAGATATTGGACAAACCCATGGAAATAGTATGGTTTTTGTCAAACCCGATTGTAGAAGGGGGTGTCGATATGAGTGTCCACAAGCTGCCCGATGCCGAGCTTACTGTGATGCAGGCGCTTTGGGCCTGCGGCGGCGAAGAAGACCGCCGGGGCATAGAAGAAAAACTCAGCCGTCCCATGGCCCCCACCACGCTGCTGACGCTGCTGGGACGGCTGGGTGACCGCGGCTTTCTCAAAATCGAAAAGTCCGGGCGGCGCACCCGCTACACCGCCCTTATAAGCCGGGAGACCTATCTGGCCGGACAGAGCCGGCGCTTTTTTGAAACTCTCTGCGGCGGGGATCTGCCCGCCTTTGCCTCGGCCCTCTGTCAGAGCGGGCTGAGCAAAGAGGAGCTCCGGGAACTGCGGGAACTGCTGGAAAGGAATGAGCTATGAGCGCGGCGTTGGGACACCGACTCTTTTTCAGCACGCTTTTGGCCCTGACACTGGGCTTTGTGGTATTTTCCCGGGACGACTCTGAGCGGGGTGGGGACACGCAGCGCTACCTCCCCTATATCTCCGGGCTGATTTTGCCCCTGTGGTTCCTGCTGATGCTGCTGTTTTCGGCGGCGGAGGGCGGCTGGCCCATGGCGGCGGAGATGGCTCTTCGGTTTTGTTTCCCGCTCTTTCTCCATATCTCCCTGTACTATGCCCTGCTGCTCCCGGTTCTGCCGTGGCTGCGGCGGCATTTCCGCGCCCGCAGCTGTGCCATGCTCTGGCTGCTGCCCAACTATCTCTACCTCTGGCAGCACGCACTGCCCCGGCCGCTTTTCGTGCTGCACTGCAATGAACAATTGCTCCGGGGCCTGTTTGCCCTCTGGGCACTGGGCGTTGTGTTGGTGCTGGGGTACTATATTCTTTCTCACGTTCTGTTCCGCCGCCGGCTTTTGAAAGCCGCCTGGGAGGTATATGAACCCGGTACCCGCAGAATACTGGAGGAGGAAGTGGAGCGGGCCGCCTTTAAAAAACCGAAATTCCGCCTGATGCGCTCGCCGGCCATCGAAACGCCCCTGACCATTGGGCTTTTCGCCCGGCGGGTGCGGCTGGTACTGCCGGAAAAAGATTACAGCGAGGAGGAGCTGCGGCTGATCTTCCGCCATGAGCTCATCCACATTGGCCGGGAGGACGCCTGGAGCAAGTTTTTCCTCTGCTTCTGCACGGCCATGTGCTGGTTCAACCCGCTGATGTGGCGGGCCATGGGCCGCAGCGCCGAGGATATGGAACTCAGCTGCGACGAGACGGTGCTGCTGGAAGCCGACGAAACAGAGCGCCGACGCTACGCAGAGCTGATTTTAAGCGCCGCCGGGGACAGCCGCGGCTTCAGCACCTGCCTTTCTGCCACGGCGCGGGCCCTGCGCTACCGGCTGCAGAGCATTACGAAGCCCAAAAAGCGGCGCAGCGGCGCGCTGCTGATCGCGGCGCTGTTCTTTGTTCTCAGCGGCAGCTGCGGCTATGTGGCGCTGGCCTACGGAGAAGAAACGCTGCCCCTGCCGGAGGAGGCGGAGCTGTATCATGTCTCCAACGAGGATCTGATGAGCCGCAAGCTGATCTGCACCGACGAGGCCGCGCTGCTGGACTATCTTCGCTCCCTGCCTCTGCAGAACATCACCGGCAGCTACGATTATCATGGGGAAGCCCTGCGTTCCCTCCACATCCGCGTCCCCCGGGGCACGCTGGTGCTGCGGCTGCAGGGAAACACCCTGCGCTGGATCCCTCTCTGGGACGAGAACGCCCGAAGCTGGTACGTTGAGGATCTGGACTGGGCGTATCTGGAGGAGCTGCTGCCCGTACTCCCGGCGCTTTTTGTGGAACCGGAGGGCGACCCCCTGGATGTCAGCGCCCGGCTGCGGGAGATCCGTCGGCTCAGCGACGGCGCGGTGGTCTATGCCGATGACTCCGACGAAAGTGAGCCCCACGGCGTTTTTCTTTCGGAAGCGCGGGACTTTTCCCTCTCCTTCAGCCACGAGCCGCTGGACTATGAAATGACACAGGAAAATACAGCTGACGGAACGCACTATACCGTAACGGCGTATTACACAGACTACACGATCACCTTTTGTTTCATCGTAGGAATGATAAAATGACCGCTCAAATGAGCGGTCATTTTATTGTCTGTTCCCAGTCACAGATGAGATTATAAAGCCCATCCTCGCTGAGGACACCGCGCTTGAGATCCGACGGCAGCCTGCCGGCTTCGTCCCGTTCATAGTCCCGGCGCCACTGCCCGCCCTCATAGTATTCGATCAGAACCCGCAGGGGTTCCCGGGCCGCCTCCACGGCGTTCAGCGCCGCACGCACCCGATCCATGTGAGCTTCCATCTGCGCGATGCGTTCGATCTCGTCCATATCCATCCCTCCCGCCTTATTATACCACAAGCTGTTCCCGTTCGCACGTGCCAAAAAGAAAAACGGAGTCCCGGTTTATCAGGGCATATTGCTATAATACCGCCGGGCCAGCAGGGACACCGTACAGCAAAAGAGACGCTCAGGAACGAGCGTCTCTTTTGCTTTTACCGATAATTCTGCAGGGTGGGTGTTTTGCTGAAGGTCGGCACGGCTTCCACACCGGGGGCCGTGGTCACGTCGCAGGTGATGACGATCTTCTCACCCAGAGCGAAGTAAGCCCAGATATAATAACCCAGATCCAGACCCTCATACTCAGCGTCCTGCATAATCATATTGTTGCTGCAGACGAAGTTGCTGACGGTACCGCCGGCCGGAGCAAAGATATAGATGCAGGGCTTCATATTGGCCAGCTCCAGGCCATCGCCCACCACCCAGGGGTTGGCGCCCATGAACTCATCCATGGTAAGGGTGTGTTCCAGGGTGACGGTAACGGGGTAGGTCATGACATCGCCGGTCTTGCGGCCCTCGCCGATCTCGGTTTCCATATTGACAAACCAGCCAAGCTTGGAGGAGGTGCAGCCGTTGAAGTAGACACCTACCTCGGGCTTTTCGGGGTCGCTGTTGAGAGCGCCGGTGGCACCCAGCTCCTCAATAACGGCCTGCCCCGCCGGGTCTGCCAGCCAGAACATCATGCGCCGATCCGCGATGTGTCTGTCCAGCATGTCAATGAGCTCCCCGATCTTATCCAGCTTGATGGCATCAAAGGCCATTTCCAGAACGGCCTTGGCTACCTCGGAAAAGAGTTCGTCGGTGATGCCGTTGGCCTCGAATACCGTTCTCTCTTCAATGTTGAAGTAGTCGAAATAGATGTCATGCTGCAGATAGCGGATAATATTGGAGGCGTCCAGCGTCACGCCGTTGGAAAGCTCGATGCTGCCGCCGACGATCTCCAGAAAGTCCTGCATCAGCGTGGGGGAGACAGAGATGACACCATCATACTCGTCCGTACCCACTCCTCTGTGGGGAGACTGAGCCCAGGTTTCGGCCACTCTGGGGAAATGGGGATTGATGCCGGCATCCCGGGGCTGGTATACATACTCAAAAAAGATCTGCGGCTCAATGGGCGGAATTTCAAAGGTGCCGTAGTTGATAAAGCGGGAGAGGGCATTGTAGGTGGACATGAAGCTGCTGATCGTGATGACACCCTCACCCATGTAAAGGATGCACATTTCGCCGGGGAAGCCGCCGGCAGAACGGATCTCCGTGGCGTTCTGGATGGCCAGCAGGTAGATCTGCTCTTCCTCATGGTCCAGGAAGGCTCTGGCCAGAGGAACGTACTTCTCCCCCTTGCGGTAAAGGGTGAGAAGCTCTTCTCCCTTTTCACCCGCCGTCAAAAGCAGATTACTGAGGTCCTCCGAAGGCAGCTGCTGAGCCAGCTCCTCCAGCTTGCCTACATACCCCTCCGCCAGAGGCACCAGCGTCTCCGCCAGATCCAGATATGCCAGAAGCAGATCCCGGTTGATGACTCTCTCGTCGAGCTTCAGTTCTTCCAGCGGGGCATTCTTCAGCGTCTCCACCGCGGGCTTGGCCGCATTCTCCAGCACATCCTCCATCAGAGGCAGGAAGGGTTCCACCGTCTGGATAAGGCCGCGCACCTCGGCCATCTTTTCCTCCAGCTGGGGGATGGAGAGTTCCGGAACGGCCTTGAAGTCTTCCATGCAGCGCTGGCACTCCGGAATTACCGCCAGAGCCAGATCTATATAGGCTTCCAGCGCTTCGGAATCCTTCAGCAGCGCCTTCATATCCGGGTTTTCCAGATCCGGCAGGGGCTGGGCCTGCAGTGTAGTCAGCGCAGGCTTCACAATGCCGTCACGGGCGTTATCCCAGATCGGAAAGAGCATCCGCAGCGCGGTCAGATCATCGCCATAGCCGGGAACCCGGGCCGCCAGCTTCCACAGGGGCTTGTCCAGCGCGGCATCGATGTGGTCCAGCTTTGCATCCAAAGAGGCCACCGTGCGCTCCACGGCGGCAAAATCGCTGCTTTTGACCTGATCCACGGCCAGCTGCGCTTCGTCAACAACAGAGAAGGCCACGCCGGCCAGATCCTTTACCTGGCCATAGGCATAGAACCCGACCGCGGCAGCCGAACCGACCAGAAGCAGGAAAACCGCCAGCACCACCCAGGGCCAGCGCCGGCGCTTGCGGCGGCGGGGCGCCTCTTCTTCCCAAAACGCCTCATCCTCCGGGCATTCTTCCTCAAGATATTCTTCTTCGAAGTATTCCTCCTCACAGCTTTCCTCCGCGGCTTCGGGCACTTCTTCCACCGCGGGTTCTTCCTCTGCAAAGGGTTCTTCGTTATACTCGTTCAGGATATCATCAATGTTAAAGTCTTTATCAGACATTGGCTGTTACCTCCTCCCTCTCCGGCAAACAGGAGAGATACTGTTCCTGCGCCTGCGGCATCACGGTATCGAGACCGTAAGGCAGAACCTGCCGCCGGGCCTCCGCACCCATGGCGGCGCAGCGCGCACGGTCGGCCAGAAGCGTTCGTATATGCCCGGCGAAGGCGGCGCTGTCCCCATAGGGAAAGAGAAAACCGCTGACGCCGTCTTCCACCAGATCGACATGGCCCTTTACCTCTGTGGCCACCACGGGAAGGGAGCAATACATGGCCTCCATCACATTGAAGGGCAGCCCCTCGCTGCGGCTGGAGCTGACGGCGGCATCCGCCGCCCGGTACCAGAAGGGCACATTGCTCACCTGGCCGGGGAGAATCACCCGGTCCGCCACGCCCAGTTCGGTCGCCAGCGCCCGGCAGGCTTCCCAGAGATCGCCCTGGCCCGGCATGGCCAGAACCACTTCCTTCGGAAGCTCCGTCATGGCCCGGATCAGGGTCTCCTGGTTTTTCCGGCCAGAAAACTCGGCGGCGTAGACCAGCAGGAACTGCTCTGCACCCACGCCCAGTTCCGCCCGGAAGGCCGCGCCCTCCGCGTCGCTGACGGCGTCGAAGCGGTCAAAATGCACGCCCACGCCGGGAACAAAGGCGATGCGCCTGCCCAGAGCCCGCTTTTCGGCATAGTCGGTGTCCCAGCGGTTCATGGTGAGAAGAAGGTCCGTAACCCCTCTGGTCTGGGCCTCGGCGGAGGCAAGGAGCGCCCTTTTCAGGGGGTTGCTCCGCTCATCAAAGAGGTAGCCGTGCATCATGTTGCAGACCACCGGCCGCTTCTTTCCAAGGCTCATGGCAGCAAGCCGGGCAAAATAGGCCGCCAGCGATGTGTGACAGCACATGAAATCGTAACGGTTTTCCAAAAGCAGCTTTCGCAGCTGCAGCACGGCGGCAAAGTTCTGCGGGGAAGTCATCTTCTTAACGAAGGACAGGGTGTAGACGTGATCCACCTGGGGCACTCCCTTCGGATCCGCCGCACAGGCCGCGTCCACCACATAGCCCCGTTCCTGCAGCGCCTTTATGTAGGGGATATGAAAGTTTCTGAGATGGGAAGCGTTGGAACTGACAAAGAGTATGCGTCCGCTCATGTTTACCTCCCTCCTTTCTTAACTCTCATCGTTGACAAAGCAGCGCAGGGTCATGAAAAGGATCTGGATATCGAAAAGGAGCGTCCAGTTCTCCACATAATGGATGTCATAGCGGACACGTTTTTCGATGGAGGTATCGCCCCGGAGGCCGTTGACCTGGGCCCAGCCGGTGATGCCCGGGCGAACCTGATGCTTGACCATATAGAGGGGATACTCCTCACGGAACTGCTCCACAAAGTGAGGGATCTCGGGCCGGGGACCCACCAGACTCATATCGCCGAACAGCACATTGAAGAACTGAGGCAGCTCATCCAGAGAGTATTTGCGGATGAAGGAGCCAAAGGGGGTGCGGCGGTCATCCTTTTTTGTACTCCAGGCCGTGTCGCTGCGGTCGTTGACGCGCATGGAGCGGAACTTGTACATATGGAAGATCCGGCCGTTATAGCCCACCCGGGCCTGTTTGAAAAGAATGGGGCCCGGAGAGGAGAGACGCACGCCAACGGCGCAGACTAGCATCACCGGAGAGGAGAGAAGAATCAGAATCAGAGCGCCGATGATGTCCACGCTGCGCTTGATAAAGGCATTGATCCAGCCATCCAGCGGGATGCGGCGGATGTTCAGCAGAGGAATGCCGTTGATGGAGTCCACCTGCGGATGGGAGGAGAGGTAGCGGGCGTAGGCAGGAATGAAGGAGAAGCGAATGCCCGCGTCGTTGCACTCCTGAATGATCTGAGGAATCAGGTAGGCATTCTGATCCTCCAGCGCGGCAATGACCTCGTCGGGTTCCTCCGCCCGGATAACGCTTTTGATGTTCTCCAGATTGCCCAGCCGCTTATAGCGGGGCATGCTGTCCTCGTCGCCCAGATAGCCGACGATGCGGCAGCCGAACTCCGGGGTCTCGCTGAGTTCGGCGGCACAGCGTTCCGCCAGATCGTTGTTGCCGATAATCAGAACCCGCCGGAGATTGAGTCCCCTGCTGCGGCGCTTGCGGAGAATGAAACGTACCAGACCGTGCTTGAAAGAGTGCAGAAACATCTCCACCATCAGGAACACCGAAATGGCAATACGGGAGAAGTTCATCTCCTTGGCAAAGTAAAGCACCGTATTCAAAACCGCAAAGGCTGCGATGTTCACGGCAATGATGCGGGCAATGATCTGATACGCCCGGCGGCGGCGGCCGGGATCATAAACACCCACCGCCTTATAGAGGATAAGCTGCAGCGGCACCGCCAGCAAAGCCAGCAGCAGATAAGAGTTCAGCGACTTCATCACAAAGCCTTCCATAAAATTAAAGCGGAAGGCAAAACCGATGTAAAGAGAGACAACGACGATGAGCCCGTCGGTGAACATATTCAGCAGATTGAAAATCCTCTGGTTATTTTGAATCATGATTGTAAGCCCCGTTCTCTTTCTCTATTCCGGCACATACACACCGATACAGAATACATTAAAACATATATGTCCCCGAATTGCAAGTAAAGAAAGACCCCGCAGCCTTTCAACTGCGGGGTGTGGTTTATCCGTTGAGCTGACCGCTCTGGTCGGGGGCCTCTGCCGCGGGGGCATTGGGATCGGAGCTGGGGACCGGAGCCACCGTAGGACTGGGACTGGGGGTAGCTGCTCCCTCGGGAGGCTCGGTGCTCATAAGCTTTACGCTGGCCCAGCCAACATTGCCCTTGGCATCCTTCACCAGCCGCCAGTCGCCGTGGCCGGCATAGACGGTGACTTCGGTGCCGGTGGGGATGGTGGTGATGAGGCCGTAGGTGCTGTCATAGCCGCCGCGCATATTGAGACCAAGCTCCGCGGTGACATAGAGCTTGCCGGGCGCAGAGTACCACTCGTCATCCTTGGGCCGCTTCTGGACATACTTCATGTCCTTCTCATCCAGCCAGCTGGGCAGGCCGCCGGGCTGCACCACGGGTTCGGGCGTAGGCGTGGGGATGGGAGTAGGCGTGGGTTCCGGCGTGGGTGCGGGCGTGGGTTCCGGCGTTGCCGCGGGAGCCGCCGGCTGGGTCTCGCCGCCGGCCTGACCGATGGGATCGCTCTGCGTGGGCGGCGGCACGTCGGTACCTGCGCTGTAGTCCCACATATTGCCGCTGCTCTGCTGGGCCTGAGCCGCCACCAGATCGGTGTTGAGCTGCTCAATCTCGCTGTTGGCGCTGCGCAGCTTCATGGTAAGCAGGACACACAGTACAATCATCACCAGCATCAACACCGCAGCGCCGATGAGGAGAAGGGTCTTCGGGCTCTTACCCTCGTCATCAAAATCGTTATAATCGTCGTAGTAAGGATCTCTTGCCATGGTCATGGCCTCCTTTTCTGCAATGTATTTATCATATCGGATAGCCGATATGCTGTCAAGCCGGTAAAATCAGCCGGCCAGCGCCTCCGCCTTGATCACACCCACCGCACTCCGCAGCCGGGCAATCATCGCCTCCATCTCCACACTCATGCCGGAAGTCTCGGCGGAGATGGTCACGTTGGCGGTGCCGTTGACGGGGATACTCTGGTTGATGGTGAGGATGTTGGCACTGCACTCGGCAAAAACACCCAGCACACCACTGAGCGCGCCGGGGCGATCCCGGAGCAGCAGGGAAAAGGTGATGATATGGCCGCGCTTCAGATCCTGAAAGGGATGGATGGCATCCTTATACTTGTAAAAAGCACTGCGGCTGATGCCCACCTGACCCACGGCGTCGGCCACCGTGGCGGCCTCCCCGGTCTGAAGCCGTTCCTTGGCGTCGGCCACTTTCAGAAAAATCTCCGGCAGCATGTCCGCATCCACCAGATAATACTTAGGCTTGTACACGTTTTTCCCTCCTGTCCGCACACTGCACCACTATACCCCAGCACTATACACCATCCGCGGCCAAAAGTCCACCATCCGGGGAAATTTTCTGCAAAAACCCCGCGGGATCACGGTTGTGACCACGCGGGGATGCTTTGTTTTTCAGCGGAAAAAGCCCTTTTTCTTCGGGGGGTTCTCCCCGAAGCTCTCGCCCAGCTGGCGCAGAAGCTCTTTCTGCTTGTCGTTGAGGCCACGGGGGGTCTCCACGGTAACGGTGATGTACTGATCGCCCCGGCCGCTGCCGCGAAGATAGGGGATACCCTTGCCCCGGAGACGGAAGACGCTGCCGCTCTGGGTGCCCTCGGGAATGGTGTACTTCACGCGGCCGTCCAGCGTGGGCACTTCCACCTCGGCGCCCAGGGCCGCCTGCACGATGGAGATGGGCAGCTCGTAGAGAACGCTGCTGCCCTCGCGCCGGAAGTCATCGTGCTCCCGGACGCTGACGGTCACCAGCAGATCGCCGTTGGGCCCGCCGTTTACCCCGGCGCTGCCGAGGCCCCGGAGGGAGATGGTCTGGCCATGGTCAATGCCGGCGGGGATATCCACTTTCACCTTGCGGCTGCGGCGGACCATGCCCTTGCCCTTGCAGGTGGGGCAGGGTTCCTTGATGATCTTGCCCTTGCCGCCGCAGTGGGGGCAGGTGGTCTGGCTCTGCATAATGCCGAAGGGGGTGCGCTGGGCCTGCATGACAACGCCGCTGCCCTTGCAGTGGGAGCAGGTCTCCGCCGTGGTACCCTCGGCGGCACCGCTGCCGTTACACTTGCTGCACGGTTCCACCTTCAGCACATCCAGCTCCTTGGTGCAGCCGAAGGCCGCCTCCTCAAAGCGGATGGAAACGCTGCTGCGGACGCTCTCGCCCTGACGGGGACCGTTGCGTCTGGCTCCGCCGCCGAAAATGTCGCCGAAGCCCCCGCCAAAACCGCCAAAGCCGCCGCCAAAGAGGTCGTTGAGGATGTCGGCGAAGCCGCCAAAGCCCTCGGCACTGGACTGGAAGCCGCTGGGGTCGAAGGCCGCAAAGCCGAACTGGTCGTACTTGGCACGCTTATCCGGGTCGGAGAGCACCTCATAGGCCTCGTTGGCCTCCTTGAAGCGCTGCTCACAGGCCTTGTCGCCGGGGTGGAGGTCCGGATGATTCTCCTTGGCGCACTTGCGGTAGGCCTTCTTGATCTCGTCGGCACTGGCACTCTTTTCTAGGCCCAGTACCTCGTAGTAATCTCGTTTGTCTGCCATATGTCCTTATACCTCAAAACGCGGAACACGGGCGGGAAAGTTTCCCGCCCTGTTCGTAAATAAAGGTCTTACTTGTGGTCGTCATCCACGACTTCGTAGTCGGCGTCGTAGTACTGCTGCCCGCCCTGATTGCCGCAGTCCTGCTGGCAGTTGGGGTCGCAGCCGGGAGCGCCCTGAGGATTGGCCTGCTGGTACATCTTCTCGCTGATCTTGTAGAAGGCCTGAGTCAGTTCCTCGGTGGCCGCCTTGATGGAGGCGGTATCGGTGCCGGAGAGGGCGGTCTTCAGGGCAGAGAGCTTGCTCTCGATCTCGCTCTTGTCGGCCGCGTCGATCTTGTCGCCCATCTCGGAGAGGGTCTTTTCGGTCTGGTAGACCATCTGGTCGCCGGCGTTGCGGACGTCGACCTCTTCCTTGCGCTTGGCGTCCTCGGCGGCATACTGTTCGGCCTCGCGAACGGCCTTGTCGATGTCCTCCTTGGAGAGGTTGGAGGAGGCGGTGATGGTGATGTGCTGCTCCTTCTGGGTGCCCAGATCCTTGGCGGAGACATTCACAATGCCGTTGGCGTCGATGTCGAAGGTGACCTCGATCTGAGGCACGCCCCGGCGGGCGGGAGCGATGCCGTCCAGGTGGAAGCGGCCAAGGCTCTTATTGTACTGGGCCATCTCGCGCTCGCCCTGCAGGACGTTGACTTCCACGCTGGTCTGGTTGTCGGCCGCGGTGGAGAAGACCTGAGACTTGCGGGTGGGGATGGTGGTGTTGCGCTCGATGAGCTTGGTGCAGACGCCGCCCAGAGTCTCGATGCCGAGAGACAGGGGAGTGACGTCCAGCAGGAGGATGCCCTCCACGTCGCCGCCCAGAACGCCGCCCTGAATGGCAGCGCCCACGGCCACGCACTCGTCGGGGTTGATGCCCTTGAAGGGCTCCTTGCCGGTGTAGGTCTTCACAGCTTCCTGCACGGCGGGGATACGAGTGGAGCCGCCCACCAGCAGCACCTTGCTGAGCTCGGCGGGGGAGAGACCGGCGTCGGACAGAGCCTGACGGACGGGAACCATGGTCTTTTCCACCAGGTGATGGGTCAGCTCGTTGAACTTGGCGCGGGTGATGGTGACATCCAGATGCTTGGGGCCGGTGGCGTCGGCGGTGATATAGGGCAGGTTCACGTTGGTGCTGGTGACGCCGGAGAGGTCGCACTTGGCCTTCTCGGCGGCCTCGCGCAGACGCTGCATGGCCATCTTGTCGCCGTTGAGGTCGATGCCCTCGGCCTTCTTGAACTCCTCGAGGAGGTACTTGGTAACGCAGGCGTCGAAGTCGTCACCACCCAGACGGGTGTCGCCGGAGGTGGAGAGAACCTCGATCACGCCGTCGCCGATCTCCAGCACGGAGACGTCGAAGGTGCCGCCGCCCAGGTCATAGACCATGATCTTCTGGTCCACTTCCTTGTCGAGACCGTAGGCCAGAGCGGCCGCGGTGGGCTCGTTGATGATGCGCTTGACATCGAGACCGGCGATCTTGCCGGCGTCCTTGGTGGCCTGACGCTGGGAGTCGGAGAAGTAGGCGGGGACGGTGATGACGGCCTCGGTGACGGTGGTGCCCAGATACGCCTCGGCGTCAGCCTTCAGCTTCTGCAGGACCATGGCGCTGATTTCGGGGGGCGTGTAGCTCTTGGAGTCGATGTTGACGCGGTAGTTGGTGCCCATTTCACGCTTGATGGAAGCGATGGTACGGTCGGGGTTGGTGATAGCCTGACGCTTGGCCACCTGGCCAACCAGGCGCTCGCCGGTCTTGGAGAAGGCCACCACGCTGGGGGTGGTGCGTGCGCCTTCGGCGTTGTTGATGACGACGGGCTCGCCGCCTTCCATAACGGCGACGCAGCTGTTGGTGGTGCCAAGGTCGATACCGATAATCTTACCCATGATTCAAATCCTCCTGAATTATAAGAAAATAATATTTTTTATCTATTTAGTTGGCCACCTGCACCATGCTGAAGCGGATGACCTTATCGCCCATTTTGAAGCCCTTCTGAAACTCCTGCACGATCTCGCCCTCGTTCTTTTCGGGGTCGTCGCAGTGCATGACGGCGTTGTGCAGGGCGGGATCGAAGGTCTGACCCTCGGTCTCGATGGGGGTAACGCCCATCTTGCCCAGAACTTCGTTGAACTGGGTCATGATCATTTCCACGCCCTTGCGGTAGGCCGCGTCGGCAGTTTCCTGCTTCAAGGCCCGCTCCAGATTGTCGTAGACCGGAAGCAGCTTTGCCACGGTGTCGGCCTTGACGTCGGTGTAGAGCGCCTCGCGCTCCTTGGCGGAGCGGCGGCGGAAGTTTTCATACTCGGCGGCCAGCCGCAGGTGCTTATCCTTCTCGGCGGCCAGTTCTTCCTGCAAAAGCTCCTCCGCACTCTTTTCGGCGGGGGCTTCCTCCACGGGAGTCTCCTCCACGGGGGAGTTCTCCTCCCCGGCGGGGACTTCCTTTTTCTTACTGCTCATCTAAAATATCTCCTTTGAGAATCATTTTTCCAAAACCGGCGGGGGCTTCGCCGCTGCCCAGCAGACGGCTGAGCCCGTCGGCGATGTAGCTGAGTTTGGCGGCCACGCCGCTGTAGTCCATACGGGTGGGGCCCACCACGCCGATGAGGCCACGCTGGCCCTCGCCGGCATCGTACTCGGCCATGATCACGCTGGAATCCTTCAGCTCCTCGGCCAGGTTCTCCGGGCCGATGATCATGCGTACCTTGCTCTCGCTGCTATGGCCCGCGGCGGGCAGCTCCATGAGATGCCGGGAGTCGGAGAGGTAGCTGATGACCCGGTGGGCCTTGTCAGGATCCCGGAACTCCGGATGCTGCAGCAGGGCGGACTCGCCGGTGACATAGGCTGCGCCGCTCTGGCTCTCGCCGAGGGTCTCGATGGCGAAGGCGGCGATAATGGACGTGAGGCCCATATTGTCCCGGGCCGCCCGCTCGGTGGCGGAGATCAGCACCGGGGTGATGCCGTCCTCGGTGAGGCCGGTGAAGCCCGCGTTGAAAAGGGCGGAGAGCCGCTGGATCATCCCCTGATCCACCGAGAAGGGCAGACGCACAAATTTATTGTGGACGCTGTTATCCGAGAGAAGCAGGACAATAATAAAGGTATTGGCGTCAATATAAATCAAATCAAAGCGGCTGATGGTAGAGGCCCGGGGCGTGGAAAAGGCAAGTGCCGGGTAGCCGGTCAGCTGGCCCACCAGCTTTCCCGCGTCGCCCATGAGTTTATCCAGCTGCGCCATCTTCTCGTTGAGCCGGCGGTTGATGGTCTCCGTTTCCTCAAGACTCAACCGCTGCTGCTCCATGAGTTCGTTGACGTAGAAGCGGTAGCCCTGAGGGGAGGGGATGCGGCCGGCAGAGGTGTGGGGCTGTTCCAGATAGCCCAGGCTGGTAAGCTCGGAAAGCTCGTTGCGGATGGTGGCGCTGGAGCAGCCCAGCTG
>SVLG01000050.1 GCA_015068055.1 Oscillospiraceae bacterium
CGCGCCAAGGAGATCGCTCCTCTCGCTGAGAAGATGATCACCCTCGGCAAGCAGGGTGGCCTCGCCAACTATCGTCAGGCCATGGCTTTCATCACCCGTGAGGATGTCGCCAAGCGTCTGTTCGATGAGGTCGCTCCCAAGTACGCCGAGCGCAACGGCGGCTACACCCGCATCATCCGCATTGGTCCCCGCCGGGGCGACGCGGCTGAGATGGCCATCATCGAGCTGGTGTAATCGGTCTGCTAAAATGCAAAAAGCGGTGCATACATTTGTATGCACCGCCTTTTTTTGCGCAAACTACCCCTGATAATTAAGGAGGTAGTGCCAATGAAAGCTTTTGCCATGCTTCGTATTGGCGAAGTGGGCTGGATAGAAAAGGAAAGACCAGACTGCGGCGAGCTGGATGCCATTGTACGTCCGCTGGCTGTTTCACCCTGTACGTCCGACATCCACACGGTTTGGGAAGGGGCCATCGGGGAGCGAAGGAACATGGTTCTTGGCCATGAGGCCGTAGGTGAGGTGGTCGAGGTGGGCAAACTTGTCAGGGATTTCAAGCCCGGGGACAAGGTCATTGTCCCCGCCATCACTCCGGACTGGGGAAGCGTGGAAGCGCAGAGAGGCTATGCCATGCACTCCGGGGGTATGCTCTCCGGCTGGAAGTTCTCCAACTTCAAGGATGGTGTGTTTGCTGAGTACTTTCATGTGAACGAGGCGGACGCTAATCTGGCCCACATGCCCGATGGCATGTGCTATGAGGACGCAGCCATGCTCTGTGATATGACGCCCACCGGCTTTCATGGCGCGGAGCTCGCCAAGGTCCATCTGGGAGACAGCGTTTGCGTTGTGGGTATCGGCCCCGTCGGTCTGATGTCTGTAGCGGCCGCGCGGCTGCGGGGGGCCGCCGAGCTGTTTGCCGTGGGCAGCCGACCGGACTGCGCTGCGCTGGCCCGTGACTTCGGCGCCACCGACATCATCAATTACAAAGAGGGCAGCATCATTGAGCAGATCATGGACAAGACCAACGGCAAGGGCGTGGATAAAGTCATCGTTGCCGGCGGTGACCACCGCACCTTCATTGACGCCGTCACCATCTGCAAGCCCGGCGGCCGCATCGGCAATGTAAACTATCTGGGCAGCGGTGAGCATATTCTCATTCCTCGCGAAGCCTGGGGCTGCGGCATGGGGCATAAAACCATCGCCGGAGGGCTCATGCCCGGCGGCAGACTGCGGATGGAAAAGCTGGCCGCGCTGATCACCACCGGCCGCATTCGGCCCGGTAAGCTGATCAGTCATCGCTTCCAGGGGTTCAATCACATGGAAGAAGCGCTGATGCTTATGAAGGACAAGCCCAGAGATCTCATAAAGCCACTGGTAATACTATAAAAAACGGGAGCAACCGCTCCCGTTTTTTTTATTTGAGCCGCTTATCGCAGCGGACGGCCAGCTTCGTGCCGACACTCTGGATGATCTGAACCAGAATGATCAGCAGGATCACCGCCAGCAGCATCACCAGATACTTATAGCGGTAGTAGCCGTAGTTGATGGCAATTTTGCCAAGACCGCCGCCGCCGATGATCCCGCTCATGGCCGTGTAGCCAAGAATGGTGGTGACCGCGATGGTGGCATTGGAGATGAGAGAGGGCATGGCCTCCACCAGCATGACGCGGGTGATGATCTGCAGGGGGGAGGCGCCCATGCTCTGAGCCATCTCAATGGTGTTGGGGTTTACTTCCCGGAGACTGCTTTCCGCAAGACGGGCGATAAAGGGGAAGGCTGCAATGGTCAGCGGCACGATGGATGCCGTAGTACCCACCGCCGTGCCCACGATCAGGCGGGTAAAGGGGAAAACAAGGATCATCAAAATCAGGAAGGGTACGGAGCGGAGCAGATTGATAACCGTATTCAATGCCTGCAGCAGCCCCGCGGGGAGGGGGAGAAGACCGTCCTTTTCGCCGACGACCAGAAGCACGCCCAGGGGCAGACCAAGCAGAATGGCAAAGGCGGTGGCCGCAAAGGTCACATATACGGTTTCCCACAGAGCCAGTGCAAACTGGGTCTGCAAAATCTCCACAGTCTCCTGTATGGACTCGGGAGAGAAGATACCATTAAACACGGACGTCCACCTCCTCTGCGGTAATGTCGCCGTCCGCCGTCAGATAGGCAATGGCGCGCTCCACGTTGTTGTTTTCATCCGCCACGCTAAGCAGCATGGAGCCGTAGGCCCTGCCGCCGATGCCGCGGGTGGAAGCATAGGCAATGTTGGCTGCAATGCCATGTTCCAGCGCCATCCGGGCGATCATGGGTGTCTCGGTGGCGTCAGCCCCGTTGAAAACGACGCGGATAAAGCGGACGTTATCCGGGGCAACGATGAGACTTTCCGCACAGCCTTCGGGGAATACCAGCCGGCGGGCGGCATCGGTTTTGGGATGAGCGAAGATCTCGCTGACCTCGCCCTGCTCCACCACCGTACCGTTTTCCAGAATGGCCACGTGCTTGCAGATGCTCTCCACCACGCTCATCTGGTGGGTGATCACGATGACCGTGATGCCCAGGCGTTCGTTGATGCTCCGGATCAGCTCCAGAATGGAGGCGGTGGTCTCCGGATCAAGGGCGCTGGTGGCTTCGTCACAGAGCAGAACCTTGGGATCGGTAGCCAGCGCACGGGCAATGGCCACGCGCTGCTGCTGGCCGCCGGAAAGCTGGGCCGGGTAGGCCTGCGCCTTGGTCCGGAGTCCCACCACATCCAGCAGTTCCAGCGCCTTCTTCTCCGCCTCCGCCTTCTTCATGCCCGCCAGCAGGAGAGGAAAGCAGACGTTTGCAAGGCAATTCTTCTGCATCAGCAGATTGAAGCCCTGGAAAATCATGGTGATGTCCCGGCGTTTGCTGCGCAAAGCGCTCTGGCTCATGGCACCCAGATCCTCGCCGTCGATGAGAACGGTGCCTTCGCTGGGTCGCTCCAGCATATTGATGCAGCGAACCAACGTGGATTTACCGGCACCGCTCATGCCGATGATGCCGAAAATATCGCCGTCCGGGATGGTCAGGGAGACGTTCTTCAACGCCTCCACCTGACCGGCTGCCGTGGAAAAGGTTTTCGATATGTTTTTCAGTTCGATCATGATCGATTACTTGAGGGCGTCAAGATTAGCCTGCTTGCCGCCATAGAGGCCCAGAGGCTCCACATGGACAGCGGAAACGGAGACGATGTGGGTGCCGTTCTCGGCGTTGAAGTCATCGAGATAGGGTACGTGCTGGAAATAGTTGGCATCCACGGTGCCGTCTTCTACCACGTTGTTGGGAACCACGTAGTCACTGTACTCCTGAATGTCCAGGGTGATGTCCTTGGCGGCGAGGATGTCCTTCACGATGGCAAGAATCTCGGCGTGGGGAGTGGGAGAGGCAGCCACGGAAACGGTCTGGCCGGCCAGAGCCGCGTAATCGATGTCAGCGCTGTAGCCGTCGGTGGGAGCCTCGACAACAGAGACAACGGCGCCGTCGTACTTGCCGGTGATGAAATCAGCAACCTGCTGGCTTTCCAGAGCGGCGATAAGAGCGAGGATGATGGGATCCGCTTCGCGGCCTTCCTTAACGGCCAGAATGTTGGCGTAGGGAGAGGCGCTGCCTTCCATACCCAGAGCATCCTTGGTGGGGTTCAGACCGGCGGAGATGGCATAGTTGGAGTTGATGACGGCGTAGTCCACGTCCTGCAGCACGTTGGGCAGCTGGGCGGCTTCCACTTCGTTGAACTCAATACCCTTGGGGTTTTCGGCAATGTCAAGAATGGTGGCGGTGATGCCGGCACCGTCCTTAAGCTGAATGTAGCCCAGATCCTGCAGGAGGAGAAGGGCGCGGGCCTCGTTGGTGGTGTCGTTGGGGACAGCGATGGTAATGGCCTTGCTGCCGCCGCAGGCGGTCAGGGTCAGTGCGAGGGCGATCAGGAGAACGATGGCGATGGTCTTTTTCATGGTCTTGCTTCCTTTCATCTATGTTTTTTTGTTCAGCTGCGAATAAAAATAACCGGGAAGTTCCGACGAACTTCCCGGTTTAATACGCGGTTTGTTGGCCTTAGCAGGCGGCCCAAGCCAGAGCGGAAGTCATATCGGAACGAAGCGCAGCAAAGCACATGCACATGAGGCGCATGCACATGCACATCATCATGATCATGATGCCTGCAAACTTCATTACGAAAGGCTTCCTTTCCTTGAAGGTTGTGCATATTATAGCACCATCTCTGCATAAGTCAAGGGGGAAGTGAAAAAATAACCTATAAAAGAAACAGGGAGGCCCGAGCGTTGATCGGGCTCCCTGTTTCATTCGCTTTTCAGCTGCCGCCTGCACTCGGCGCAGACGGGTTTGTTGCGGAAATGAGTCACGCTTTTGCTGCCACCGCAGAAAATACAGCTGGGCTGGTACTTGCGGAGAATGACGCAGTCCTCTTCCACAAAGACCTCTACCGGGTCGCGTACCTCCAAACCAAGAGCCCGCCGCAAATCCACAGGCAGCACAACACGGCCCAATTCGTCAATGCGCCGCACGATACCTGTTGATTTCATGCTATGCTCCCCGCAAAAATTTTTTAGCAAGACTATAAATACCACTATTAAACCCGGATGTCAAGCATATGTTTGCAGGGGAGGGGATGAAAATGGCCATGTCGTATATTTGGGCTGCCCTGGTCAGCGCTTCGCTGCTCTTTACCATGTGGACAGACCGTGGAGCTGCCGTCAGCGCAGCGGGGATGAACGCCGCCGTCGAGGCGGTCGGACTGGGACTGAAGCTGCTGGGACCCATCATGCTCTGGTCCGGGATCATGGAACTGATGCGCCGCAGCGGACTTACCGAAAAACTGGCGGCTCTGCTGTCCCCGTTGCTGCTGCGACTGTTTCCCGACGCTGCCGGGGACGATGAGTTGCTGGGGGATCTGAGCTGTAATATGAGCGCTAATTTACTGGGGCTTGGCAATGCTGCCACGCCGGCGGGTATCCGGGCGGCCTGCCGACTTGCCGATGGGGAGACAGCAGATGACGCTCTTTGCCGACTGGTGGTGCTCAACACGGCCTCGCTGCAGCTTCTGCCCACCACGGTGGCGGCCGTCCGTGCATCGTTGGGCGCGGCAGCGCCTTTTGATATTTTACCCGCGGTATGGGTCAGCAGCGCTGTGTCTGTTGCCACAGGACTTCTGACGGCGAAACTGTTTTCCCGATGGAGCTGATTTTCCTTTTCATAATGGCGCTGACAGCTGTTTATGCGCTTATACGGGGCGTAAATGTATACGACGCCCTCTGCAGCGGAGCGGCCGAGGGGATTGCAACCGTTGGCCGCATGCTTCCGGCGCTGGTCTGTCTTCTGCCGGCGGTGGCCATGCTGCGTGAAAGCGGTGCCATGGATGCCTTTACGGTGCTGCTGCGCCCGTTGACAGAGGGGCTGGGTATACCGGAGGAGACGGCTCTTCTGCTGCTGCTTCGGCCGCTCAGCGGCAGCGCCGCTTTGGCTGCCGGAGGTGAAATCATGGAAAGCTTTGGCCCAGACAGCCTTATTGGCCGCACCACGGCGGTGATGCTGGGCTCCACCGAAACGACCTTTTATGTGATCAGCGTGTATTTTACCGCCGCCGGGGTGAAAAAAAGCCGCCACGCCGTTCCGGCAGCTCTCTGCGCAGATTTCGCAGGCTTTCTGACGGCGGCGTGGGCGGTGCGTTTGTTTTATTCTTCCAGCTTTGCTTTCCCGTGATAGAGCCGACGGAAGTCCTCGCGGAGCTGTCGGTCCGGGATCTTTACCCAGAGGGGGACGCGGACGCTCATCTGGCAGTCCAGCACGGTTTCCAGCTGCCAGGGCTCGTCAATGCGCAGACGCAGCATTTTTGCCTCGTCGGCAGCCTCTTCCGCCTCGTCATCGTAGTCCCCGGTGACGGGCAGGGAGACGATCTCGTCGTCCTTCAGGGCGGAAAAGTCCACCCACTTATACTCGCT
Organism: Oscillospiraceae bacterium; assembly: GCA_015068055.1. Next base: position 5,970 of record SVLG01000050.1, read on the forward strand.
GGCATAAAGCTCGACCGTGGGGGCGACTGCGGCCGGAGAAGGCCGGGCAGCCAGCGTTTCACTGATGGCGCGGATGTGGCTCTCGTCCGTGCCGCAGCAGCCGCCGATGAGAACGGCTCCCGCCTCTGCAAAGGAGAGGGCTGCTTCTGCCATGGTTTCCGGGGTGAGGTCGTAAACCATGCTGCCATTCTGCTCCACCGGGAAACCTGCGTTGGGCTTGGCCAGCAGCGGCAGAGAGGTCAGGGGACGAAGGTTTTCCAGAACCCTGCGCAGCACGTTAAAATCACTGACGCAGTTGAAGCCAAAGGCATCCACACCCATGGCCTCCAGACTGATGAGCAGGGCCGTCGGGTCGCCGCCGCAGAGGCTGCGGCCGGTATTGCCCAGAGAAAAGCTTACCAGAACAGGCCTGTCGGATACGGCTTTCACGGCCTGTACGGCGGCGCGGGCTTCGCCCAGGGAAACCTGTGTCTCAATGCCGAAGTAGTCCACATCGGCTTCTTCCAGCGCGGCGGCCTGTTCGGTAAAGTTTCTGGTCAGTCGGCCAAACAGCTCCGTATCCACACCGCCCATGGCAAGGCCGCAGCTGGACATATCACCGGCGATGGCAGCCCGGTCATCGGCAGCCTTACGGCTGAGCTCCACAAGGGCCAGGCAGTATTCCCGCACCCGGTCAGCAAGGCCGTGGTGACCGAGGCTGATGCGGTTGGCACCGAAGGTAGGAGCGTAAAGCGCCCGGCATCCGGCGGCGACATAGCGCCGCTGGACGTCCAGAATTGCCTCCGGGTGGGCGAGGATCCATCCCTCGCTGCAGACACCGGAGGGCATACCCCGCTTCTGGAGCTGAGTGCCTGTGGCACCGTCCAGAATCAGGGGTTCACGAAGGTCCTTGAAGGAGAAGGCCATCTTACATCTTCTCCGGGGCGGTAACGCCCACGATGTTCAGGGAGACGGCCACGGCACTGCGCACGGCGGCGCAGAGAGCCAGACGGGCCGCCTTCACATCGGCCTCCGCCTCGCGGATGCGGCAGGCGTTGTAGAAGCGGTGGAAGCGGGCGGCCAGCTCCGTAACGTAGCGGTTGATGCGGCTGGGATCGTAGTCGCGGGCGGCCAGACGTACTTCTTCGGGCAGGGCAGAAAGCTGCTTGATGAGCTCGATCTCCTGCTCACTGTTGAGCAGGGCCACGTTTACGTCCTTCACGGCGGGCACAGCACTGCCTTCGGCGGCCAGAGCATTCAGCAGGGAGCAGATGCGGGCATGGGCGTACTGGACATAATAAACGGGGTTTTCGCTGTCCTGCCGGATGGCCAGATCCAGATCGAACTCCAGATGGGTGTCGGGCTTGGCGTTGAAGAAGAAGCGACAGGCATCCACACCGATCTCATCCAGCAGGTCGTTGAGAGTCAGGGCCTTGCCGGAGCGCTTGGAGACCTTGACGGTCTCGCCGTTGCGGGTGAGGCGCACCATCTGCATGATGAGGAAGTCCAGCTTGCGGCCCTCAAGACCCAGCTCGGGAGCGGTCATGGACTTTCCGAAGCGGATGGCGTGGCCGTGGTGGTCAGCACCCCAGACGTCGATGACGCGGTCGAAGTGACGCTCGATGAACTTATTGCGGTGATAGGCCACGTCCACGGCATAGTAGGTGTAAAAGCCGTTGGAGCGGCGGAGAACCTCGTCCTTTTCGGCACCGAAGGCGGTGTTGTTGAGCCAGACGGCGCCGTCCTTTTCATAGGTGTGACCGTGCCGGGTCAGAAGATCCACGGTCTCGGCCACATAGCCGCTCTTGTGGAGGTCGCTTTCCAGGAACCACTCGTCAAAGGTGATGCCGTAGCGCTTGAGATGCTCCTCCATCAGGGCGATGTTCTTGGGAATGCCATAGTTAATGAAGGCATCCTTGCGTTCTTCCTCGCTGAGGGCGAGATACTTGTCGCCGTCGCGCTCAATGATTTCCTGAGCCAGCTCCACGATGTCCAGACCGTGGTAGGCGTCCTCGGGGAAGCCTTCCCAGTCCTTGTCCTCGGCGCGGAGGGCGAGAATGCGCTCGTAATTCTGCTGCACATTGCCGTCGCCGCTGAGGAGTTCGCGGTAGCGCTCGTCGATGCTGCGGCCGAACTTGTCCACCTGGTTGCCGGCGTCGTTAACATAGAACTCACGCCAGACGTCCGCACCGTCCATGTCCAGCAGGGTGGCCAGCGTGTCACCCAGAACACCGCCGCGGGCATTACCGATGGTCATGGGGCCGGTGGGGTTGGCAGAGACAAACTCCACCATGACCTTCTCACCGCTGCGCTTCTCGTTGCGGCCGTAATTCATCCCCTCGCTCTCCACCGCGGCGAGAACGTCGGCGTACCAGCGGTCAGAGAGGCGGAAGTTCAGGAAGCCGGGACCGGCGATTTCGGCGGAGGAGAAGTAGCTCCCTTCCAGATTCAGGTGATTTACCAGCGTTTCGGCAATCTTGCGGGGGGGCATGCGCAGCGTCTTGGCACCGGCCATGGCATGGTTGGCCGCATAGTCACCGTTGCGGCTGTCCTTGGGGATCTCCACGCCGCCGCGAAGCGCGGCACCTTCGGGGAACTCGCCGGCAGCAGCGGCAGCACTGCAGGCACTCTGGAGCAGCTCATCGATCTGAGCCTTTGCTTTTTCGATCAAATTGGCCATCTTACATCTCCTATATGACTTTTTTCAGTTTCCTTGACAAAAATGTGGAAGCGGTTGCGGCCCACCACGGAGTTTTCCATGTCGATGGTGTAGTCGATTTGCATATAACCGCCATGCTCATTGAGAGCGCACTGGACGCGGTTGGTGTTGATTCCCATGGTGGCAGCGCCGAAGGGTGTTTCGTAGAGGAAGAAGTGCTTCTGTCCCTCCTGAAAAACCATCTGGGCGTTGACGCCGCCTTTGCGCTCCAGCTCTACCCGCTTGGGCTGCACAGTGAAGGTGGTCTGGGTGCCATCCATGCCGGTAAGCTCCGTTTCCTGGTAGCTGAGGCAGATTTTATCCCGCTCCACGCCGTACTGACCCTGGGTTACCATCTCAATGGCCTGGGGGCCATTCTGGCCCTGCTGGACACCGGTGATGGAAATCACCACGTCTTTCATGATCATATTGGGCTTGCCCCCTTTCCTTTAACCAATAAATTATATGATAATCCGGCACATATTACAAGGGAAAATTTCCATGCCAAACCAGTGGAAAAGTGAAAACATATATGCTATAATAAAGTTTTGGAAAGGTAGGTGGATGCGTTGACAATTGAGCTTACGGAGAAGGAATTCCGGAGACTGCTGGATATGGTTTACATCGGCAACTGGATTCTGAACTCCTGCCGGGATAATGATCGCTTTGAAGATTATGACCTGTTGGAAGAAAAGCTTTTTGCCCTCTGCCCGGAGCATGGGATGCGTTCGCTGGTGCAGCGCTGGCGGGGGAGAAGCTATCCGTCCAGAGCCTTCGAGGAGGGAGGCATCCACGAGGCTATTGCGGATTATGAAGACGCGGTGTTTTATGACATTCTGGCCGAGGAACTTTCCCGCCGGGATATGGACGCCGAGCGCATTCCGCAGGAGGATATGGATGAACTGAGCCGCCGTATGGAGGAGTACTATACGGAGTTTGAAGAAAACGGCATTGAAAATATAAAGGTGGAGAATTGAGCCATGTATACCAACGAAAGCAAACGCGGTGTTCTCATCATTGGAGCGGGCCCTGCGGGTATTTTTACCGCACTGGAACTGCGTCGCCGGGGTTATACCGGTAAAGTAACGCTGGCGGAGAAGGGCCGCGCCGTGGAAAAGCGGCGCTGCCCCAAGGAGCAGACCGGCCGCTGTGTCAACTGCAAGCCCTACTGCCACATTACCACGGGTTTTTCCGGTGCGGGAGCCTTTTCCGACGGGAAACTGTCCCTGTCTACTGAGGTGGGCGGCGATCTGCCGCAGCTGGTGGGCGTAAATCTTGCGCAGGATACCATTCACTACGCGGACAGCATCTATCTGGAATTTGGCGCGGATACCCATGTGGAGGGCGTTTCCGACCCGCTGAAGGTTCGGGACATTCGCCGCCGGGCTATCCAGGCGGGCCTGAAGCTGGTGGATTGTCCCATTCGTCATATGGGTACCGAGAAGGCTCAGAGCATCTATTACGCCATTGAGCAATGGCTTATGGAACACGAGGTGGAACTGCTTTTTGAGCATGAGTGCGTGGATTTGCTGCTGGATGGGGATCACTGTCGGGGCGCCATCCTCTCCGACGGAAAACGGGAATTTGAGATCCGGGCGGAGCATACCGTAGTGGCTACCGGCCGCCGGGGTGCGGATTGGCTGGAAAGCCTTTGTGCCGAGCATGGCATTGCCCATCAGCCGGGTACCGTGGATATCGGCGTCCGTGTGGAGGTCCGCAACGAGGTCATGGAGATGGTCAATGAGGTGCTCTATGAGTCCAAACTCATCGGTTATCCCGCCCCCTTTAAGAATAAGGTACGTACTTTCTGCCAGAACCCCGGCGGCTTTGTGTCTCAGGAGAACTACGATAACGGCCTCGCTGTGGTCAACGGTCACTCCTACAAGGAACGCAAGAGCGAGAACACCAATCTGGCCATCCTTTGCTCCCATAATTTTTCCACCCCCTTCAATCAGCCCATTGCCTATGCCCAGAAGGTGGGTGAACTGACCAATATGCTGGCCAACGGTCAGATTCTGGTCCAGCGCTACGGTGACATTCTGGACGGAAAGCGCACCTGGGATAAGGAACTGGCCCAGTCCAACGTCCGGCCTACGCTCCCGGATGCTGTGGCCGGTGATATTACCGCCGCCATGCCCTACCGGGCCATGACCAATATTATCAACTTCATCAAGGCCGTGGACGAAGTGGTGCCTGGCTTTGCCTCCTATGAGACGCTGCTCTACTCCCCGGAACTGAAGTTTTACTCCAACCGCATAAAAATGGACGAAAACTTCAACACCAACATCGCCGGACTCCACTGTCTGGGTGACTCCTCCGGCTGGACCCGGGGCCTTATGATGGCCAGCGTCATGGGTGTGCTCATGGGCCGCTGCATCGCCGCGGAGAAATAAGAATAAAAAACACCTCTCCGGTAAAACTTACGGAGAGGTGTTTTTTCTATGAAAATGAGCAATGCGGAATACAATGAATATATAAAGAAGCATCAGCCACCTTCCCCCATGGGCATGGATGTACTGCGGGCCTTTCTGGTGGGCGGGCTGATCTGCGCTCTGGGGCAGGGCCTGTCGGAGCTTTACGGTCAGTGGCTGAGCGAGGAGGAGAGCGGGACGCTGGTGAGTGTGACGCTGATTTTCCTCGGTGCGCTGCTGACGGGGCTGGGGGTCTATGACGACATGGCCCGTTTCTCCGGCGCGGGGACACTGGTGCCCATTACCGGCTTTGCCAACGCCATGGTATCGCCGGCGCTGGAATTTAAGCACGAGGGGCTTATCACCGGTACCGCCAGCAAGATGTTCACCATCGCCGGGCCGGTGATCGTCTACGGCACGGTGGCCAGTGTATTGTACGGAGTGGTGTACTGGTTGCTGTACAGATAAAAAACACCCGGGTCGTAAGACCCGGGTGTTTTAATGCATTGGATTATTCGTAGAGAGCCTTCAGCTTGAGCAGGTGCTCGTAGCGAGCCTTGGCAGCTTCTTCGTTCTTGGCGAAGAGAACTTCGGCTCTCTCGGGGAACTCGGTGATCAGGCGGGCGTAACGGGCTTCGTTCTTCAGGAAGTCCTGATAGCCGCCCTTGGGCTCCTTGGAGTCGAGGGTGAAGGGCTTCTCAGCGCCGGGATTGTAACGGAACAGGTTCCAGTAGCCGCACTCGACGGCCTTCTTCATCTCGGTCTGGCAGTTGGCCATGCCGCCCTTGATGGAGTGCATCTCGCAGGGGCTGTAGCCGATGATGAGGGAGGGGCCGTGCCAGGCTTCGGCTTCCTTGATGGCCTTCAGGGTCTGGGCCATGTTGGCGCCCATAGCGACCTGAGCCACGTAGACGTAGCCGTAAGTCATGGCGATGTCAGCCAGAGACTTGCTCTTGATTTCCTTACCGGCAGCGGCGAACTGAGCGACCTGGCCCAGGTTGGAGGCCTTGGAGGCCTGACCGCCGGTGTTGGAGTAAACCTCGGTGTTGAAGACGAAGACATTCACATCTTCGCCGGAGGCCAGGACGTGGTCCAGACCGCCGAAGCCGATGTCGAAGGCCCAGCCGTCGCCGCCGAAGATCCAGACGGACTTCTTGCCGAGGTAATCCTTGCCCTCGACGACTTCCTTAGCCAGAGCGCAGGCCTCGCACTCGCACTCACCGCGCTGAGCCAGGACGGCCTCGCAGGCGGCAACGAGCTTCTCGGCGGCGGCGGTGTTCTTCTCGCCGTCGTCGTAGGTGGCCAGGTACTCTTCCGCGGCAGCAGCGATGGCCTCGTCGACGTACTCGACAGCCTTCAGCTCCTTGACCTTGGCGGCGTACTTCTCGCGCAGGGTCTTCTGGCCCAGGTAGATGCCGAAGCCGTTCTCGGCGTTGTCCTCAAAGAGGGAGTTGGCCCAGGCAACACCCTTGCCCTTGCTGTTCTTGCAGTAGGGAGAGGTGGCAGCGGGACCGCCCCAGATGGAGGAGCAGCCGGTGGCGTTGGAGATGTACATACGATCGCCGAAGAGCTGGGTCACGAGACGGGCGTAGCTGGTCTCGGCGCAGCCGGCGCAGGAGCCGGAGAACTCCAGATAGGGCTTGAGGTACTGAGACTTGATGACATTGTCGGTGCCGGCAACGTCGGCCTTGACGGTGACGTCCTTGACCATGTAGTCGAAGACGGGCTGCTCATGCAGCTGGCTCTCCTGAGAAACCATGACCAGAGACTTGGTGGGGCAGACGCTCACGCAGACGCCGCAGCCCATGCAGTCCATGGGGCTGATGGCGAGGGCGTACTGATACTTGCCCTTGGAGAGCTTGTGAGCGACCTTCTTGGTCTGCTCGGGAGCAGCAGCGACTTCTTCCTCGGTGAGGACGAAGGGACGGATGGTGGCGTGGGGGCAGACGTAGGCGCACTGGTTGCACTGGGCGCAGGTCTCGGCCTTCCACTCGGGGACGGTGACGGAAACGCCGCGCTTCTCGTAAGCGGCAGCGCCGTGCTCGAAGGTGCCGTCGGCGTAGTCCACGAAGGTGCTGACGGGCAGGCTGTCGCCGTTCATGCGGCTGACGGGCTCGAGAATGTTCTTGACCATCTGGACGGTCTTGGCGGGGCCTTCCAGCTTGGCCTCAACAACGGCGTCCTCGGCGGTAGCCCAGTCGGCGGGCACGTCGATCTTCACGTAAGCGGTGGCGCCGGCGTCGATGGCGGCCCAGTTCTTCTCAACGACGTCCATGCCCTTCTTCATGTAGGACTTCTTGGCGGCATCCTTCATGTACTGGAGAGCCTCAGCCTCGGGCAGAACCTTGGCCAGGGAGAAGAAAGCGGACTGCAGGATGGTGTTGGTGCGCTTGCCCATGCCAACCTTCTGAGCCAGGTCGATGGCGTTGATGGTGTAGAGCTGGACGTTGTTGCGGGCGATGTAACGCTTGGCTTCGGCGTTCAGGTGGTGGCTGAGCTCCTCAGCGTTCCACTGGCAGTTGATCATGAACACGCCGCCGGGCTTGACGTCCTGCACCATGGGGAAGCCCTTCACGATGTAGGAGGGGTTGTGGCAGGCCACGAAGTCGGCCTTGGAGATGTAGTAGGGGCTCTTGATGGGCTTGTCGCCGAAACGCAGGTGGCTGATGGTCACGCCGCCGGTCTTCTTGGAGTCATACTGGAAGTAGGACTGGATGTACTTGTCGGTGTGGTCGCCGATGATCTTGGTGGAGTTCTTGTTGGCGCCGACGGTGCCGTCACCGCCCAGACCCCAGAACTTGCACTCGATGGTGCCTTCGGCAGCGGTGTTGGGAGTCTCTTCCTTGCTCATCTCGGGCAGAGACAGGAAGGTGACGTCGTCCACGATGCCGACGGTGAAGAGGCGCTTGGGCTCGGCCTTCTTCAGCTCTTCGTACACGGCGAAGATGGAGGAGGGAGGAGTATCCTTGGAGCTCAGACCGTAGCGGCCGCCGATGATGCTGGCCTGACGGCCGGCGTTGGCGAAAGCGGTCACGACGTCCAGGTACAGGGGCTCGCCCTGAGCGCCGGGCTCCTTGGTGCGGTCCAGAACGGCGATGCTCTTGGCGGTCTCGGGGATGGCGGCCAGCAGCTTGTCAGCGCGGAAGGGACGGTACAGACGGACCTTCACGAGGCCGACCTTCTCGCCCTGAGCGGTCAGGTAGTCGATGACTTCCTCGGCCACGTCGCAGATGGAGCCCATAGCGATGATGACGCGGTCAGCATCGGGAGCGCCGTAGTAGTTGAAGAGCTGGTAGTTGGTGCCGAGCTTGGCGTTAACCTTGGCCATGTTGGCTTCCACGATCTCGGGCAGAGCGTCGTAGTACTTGTTGGAAGCCTCACGATGCTGGAAGAAGATGTCGCCGTTCTCGTGGGAACCGCGCATGACGGGGTGCTCGGGGTTGAGAGCGCGGTCGCGGAAAGCCTTGACGGCCTCGAAGTCGACCATGTCCTTCAGGTCTTCGTAGTCCCAGATCTCAACCTTCTGGATCTCGTGGGAGGTACGGAAGCCATCGAAGAAGTTCAGGAAGGGAACGCGGCCCTGGATGGTGGACAGGTGAGCCACGGCGCCCAAGTCCATGATCTCCTGGATGTTGGTCTCAGCCAGCATGGCGAAACCGGTCTGACGGCAGGCGTAGACGTCGGTGTGGTCACCGAAGATGCTCAGAGCGTGAGAAGCCAGAGCACGGGCGGAAACATGGAAGACGCAGGGCAGCAGCTCACCGGCGATCTTGTACATGTTGGGGATCATGAGGAGCAGACCCTGGGAGGCGGTGTAGGTGGTGGTCATAGCACCGGCGTTCAGGGAGCCGTGCACGGCGCCGGCAGCGCCGGACTCAGCCTGCATCTCAGCAACCTTGACGGTGGTGCCGAACACGTTCTTGCGGCCCTGAGCAGCCCACTGGTCCACGTAGTCAGCCATGGGGCTGGACGGGGTGATGGGGTAGATGGCGGCCACTTCGGTAAACGCGTAGGACACGTGGGCGGCAGCGGTATTGCCGTCCATAGAGAGAAGTTTTCTTGCCATTGTTTCATCTCCTATTAAAAATAAATTTCAGACGCGCAAGGCATGTATGACAAATGTCACACACAAAGCCAGTTTAGCACGAAAAGCGACATATGTAAAGCCCTATAAGTGTTAATTTTAGG
>SVLG01000051.1 GCA_015068055.1 Oscillospiraceae bacterium
CCGGAACCGGGCGATGTCCACGCACTGCATCAGGCGCTGGGGGTTATCCCCCACCACCGTATGCCAGAACACGTTGATGCCAAGCTTTGCCAGCTCCTCGGAGAGATCCCGGGCATCGGTATTGGCGGTGTTGCCCAGCAGCAGCTCGGTGCCGACGGAAAGTATTTCGGCGTTCATGGGTGTTTCCCCTCTCTTTTTTATTCGCTGTCCACATCCAGCCGGATGCGCTCAATGTTCTGAAAGGCTTCATCCACCAGCGCCTGCACATCCAGCGCGGCCTCCACGGTCTCCACATCGTCCAAACGGGGACGGGTGCGGGGGTGACGGGGGGTGAAGACGGTGCAGCAGTCCTCATAGGGCAGCGTGGAGGTCTCAAAGGTGCCGATCTTCCGGGCGTAGCGGACGATCTCCTCCTTGTCGAAGCCGATGAGGGGACGCAGGATGGGCGAGCGGCAGACCGCCTCGGTGCAGGCCATGGCTTCCATGGTCTGGGAAGCAACCTGACCGAGATTCTCGCCGGTAACCAGCGCCTTGGCGCCGTTGTAGTCGGCAATGCGCTGAGAGAGGCGCATCATGAAGCGGCGCATGATGATGGTGAAGTATTCCTCAGGGCACTTGTCCCGGATCTCCTCCTGAATGTGGGTAAAGGGGACGATTTCCAGCGTCATGCGGCCGCAGTAGCGGGTGAGAATCCTGGCGAGATCAATGACCTTCTCCTTGGCAAGCTCGGAGGTATAGGGGAAGGAGAAGAAATGCACCGGCACAAGACGCACGCCGCGCTTGGCGATCATGTAGGAGCTCACCGGGGAGTCGATGCCGCCGGAGAGCAGGGTGACGGCCACGCCGTTGGAGCCCACGGGCATGCCGCCGGCACCGGGCAGGGGCGCGGAGTGGACATAGGCCGCCAGATCGCGGATCTCCACATGGACGGTCAGTTCCGGGTTGTGGACATCCACGGCGGTATCGGGGAAGGCCTCGGCCAGTTCGCCGCCCACCTGCTGGCTCACCTGAATGGAGCTGAGGGGAAAGCTCTTGTCGCTGCGCTTGGTCTCCACCTTAAAACTCTTTGCCGCACGCATATCGTCGGCCAGATACTCGATGGCCCGGCGGGCGATGGCGGCAATGTCCTTCTCGCAGGCGGCGGCACGCATCACGCTGGCGGCGCCGAAGACCTGCGTCATGGCCTCCAGCACGGCGTCCATGTCGCAGTCGCCAAGAGGCTCCACATAGACCGTGGACTGCAGGCAGTAGATGTTGAACTCGCCCATGCCCTTCAGGCGACGGCGGACGTTCTGCATGAATTTCTGTTCAAAGTGGCGCTTGTTGAGACCCTTGAGTACGATCTCACCCAGCTTGAGGAGGACTATATCCTGCATGAGTCAATCATTCCTTTTCTTCCAGTATAAAGGAGGCCAGTTGGGCGGCGCTGTGTACAATGGCCAGTGCGCCGCAGCGCTCCAGTTCTTCCATATCCCGGTAGCCCCAGCTGACCAGTACGCAGGGGATGCCGGCGTTTTTGGCTGTGAAATAGTCCACGTCCGAGTCGCCCACATAGAGGGTGCGGCTCTTGTCCGCCCCCAGTTTTTCCATGGCCTCCCAGACGGCCCGGGGATCGGGCTTGGGCTCATATTCCGGCTTCTTGCCGATGGTGACGGAAATGCGCGCGCCAAAATACTTTTCGATCATGGGCACGGCGTCCCGGTCGGGCTTGTTGCTGACCACGCCGGTTTGGATGCCCGCGGCCCGGAACGCATCCAGCATGGGGAGGATGCCCTCATAGGGTCGGGTGCCCTCCGCGGCATGCTGAGAGTAGTGGTCGCAGTAGGTCTCATGGACGGCGGCAAGGTCGGCTTCCGCGCCCTTGACGGCGCGCTCCACCAGCTTCACCGAGCCGTTGCCCACAAAGCGCCGGGTCTCGGCCAGGGTCAGCGCCGGGAGGGCGTGATGGGTCAGGGCGTGGTTGATGCTCCGGTGCAGCCCCTCCAGCGTATAGAGCAGCGTGCCGTCCAGATCAAAAATAACGGTGTCAAATCTCATAGCTTATAAGTAAAGTCATAGCTTCGGTACTGTATGGCCTCGGCCAGATGCAGCGGCTCGATGCTCTCGCTGCCCGCAAGGTCGGCGATGCTCCGGGCCACCCGCAAAACGCGGTCGTAGCTCCGGGCGGTGAGGCCGAGACTTTCAAAGGCGTCTTTCATAAGCTGTCTGCCGTCCTCATCCAGTGCGCAGAAACGCTCCATCTCGCCGCTCCCCATCTTGGCATTGCAGCCCAGGGGGCCGAGGCGGGAGCGCTGCCGCGCCCGCGCGGCATTGACCCGCTGACGGATCTCGGCGCTGCTTTCGCTTTTCCGGCGGTTTTGCAGCTCGTCGAACTCCAACGCAGGAACCTCCACGATAATGTCGATGCGGTCCAGCAGCGGGCCGGAGATCCGCTCGTGATAGGCCCGGACTGCCTTTTCCGTGCACTTGCAGCGACCGTCCCCCTGCCCGTACCAGCCGCACTTGCAGGGATTCATGGCGCACAGGAGCATAAAGCGGCTGGGAAAACAGGCGCTGCCCGCCGCCCGGGAGATGACCACCTCGCCGTCCTCCATGGGCTGGCGCAGCACCTCCAGCGTGTCCGTGCGAAATTCCGGCAGCTCGTCCAGAAAGAGGACACCGTTGTGGGCGAGGGAAATTTCCCCCGGCTGCAGGAGAGCACCGCCCGCCATGGCGGCGGTGGATAGAGTGTGGTGGGGGGAGCGGAAAGGTCGGGAAGTCAGCAGCGGATGCTTTGCATCCGTGAGCCCCGCCACGCTCCAGATTCCGGTGGATTCCAGCACCTCGTCGTGGCTCATATCCGGCAGGATGGAGGGCAGGCGCTTGGCCAGCATGCTCTTGCCGCTGCCCGGCGGGCCTACCATCAGCACGTTGTGCCCACCGGCGGCCGCCACTTCCAGCGCCCGCTTAGCCGTCTCCTGTCCCTTGACCTCGGAAAAGTCAGGGATATGCTCCGACCGGGGCAGCGCCCCCGTTTCCGTGGGCGCAAGGGGTGCTTCACCCTTCAGATGGGCCAGCAGCGCAGCCAGACTTTCCACGCCGATGATCTCGATGCCGCCGGCAAAGGCGGCCTCCACGGCGTTTTGCGCCGGGACGTAGAGACGGCGGATGCCGGCCTCTCTGGCGGAAAGGGCCATGGGCAGCGCGCCCCGGATGGGCCGCAGCTCACCGCCCAGAGAAAGTTCACCGATAAAGGCCTCGTCCCCGGCAGGGGCCTCCAGCTGGCCGGAGGCGCAGAGGATACCCAGGGCGATGGGCAGGTCGTAGACCGTACCGGCCTTCTTCTTGTCCGCCGGGGCCAGATTGACCGTGAGGCGGCTGACGGGGAAGCTAAAGCCCTGATTTTTGATGGCGGCACGGACCCGATCCCGGGCTTCCCGGACAGAGGCGTCCGGCAGGCCGACCAGATCAAACTGAGGCAGGCCTCCGGAGAGAAATATCTCCACGGAGACCTCATAACCCCCTATGCCAAAGAGGCCCAGCGAACGGATGGCCGACAGCATGGCTTCAGCCCCGGATGAGCTTGGCGCAGCGGCGCTCACGCAGCGCGGCGTTGATATGCTCCGCAGCCTCGGCGGCGCTCAGCGTCCGCTGTTCGCCGCTTCGCATATCCTTCACGGCCACCTTGCCCTCGGCGGCCTCGTTTTCGCCGATGAGGACGGCGAAGGGGATGCCGGACTTGTCGGCGTAGCCGATCTTCTGCTTGAACTTCTTGTTTTCAAAATAAACCTGGGTGCGGATGCCGGCGGCACGAAGCACCGTAGCGGCGGAGACGGAAGCGTCCAGCACGTCGCCCATGGGGATCACCACAACTTCGGCCGGCGCGGTGATGAGCTCGTCGGAGAGCATGGCCTGCTCCTGCAGCACGTAGAAGAGCCTCGTCACGCCGATGGAGATACCCACGCCGGGGAGGGCCCGGTCGCAGTAGAACTCCGCGAGATTGTCGTAGCGGCCGCCGGAGCAGACGCTGCCCACCTCGGGGTGGTCGGTGAGAACCGTCTCATAAACGGTGCCGGTGTAGTAGTCAAGGCCCCGGGCGATGGTGAGATCCACCTCAAAGTTTTCGGCGGGAACGCCGAAGAGGGCCACATACTTCACCACCGTGGCCAGCTCATCGAGGCCCAGATCAAAGACCTCGTTGCGGCCCCGGTACTGCTCCAGGAAGGCGAGCTTTTCTTCGCTGCTGCCCGGGCAGGCGATGAAGCGCATCAGCTCGTCGGCGGTGTCGGCGGGAACGGCAAAGTCCTCCACCAGAAGGCTGCGGACCTTTTCGGGGCCAATCTTGTCCAGCTTATCGATGGTGCGCATCACGTCGCCGCTCTTTTCGCTGAGGCCCAGCAGAGCATAGAAACCGTTGAGCACCTTGCGGTTATTGACGCGGATGCGGAAGTTCTTCAGACCCAGAGCACTGAAGGTGCGGTAGATGACGGCGGGCACTTCTGCCTCGTTCATGATGTCCAGCTTGCCGTCGCCGATGAGGTCGATATCCGCCTGGTAAAACTCGCGGAAGCGGCCGCGCTGGGCGCGCTCGCCGCGATAGACCTTGCCGATCTGGTAGCGGCGGAAGGGGAAGGTCAGCTCGTTATAGTGCAGGGCCACATACTTGGCCAGAGGCACCGTCAGGTCAAAGCGCATGGCAAGGTCGCTGTCGCCCTTGGTGAAGCGGTAGATCTGCTTCTCGGTCTCACCGCCGCCCTTGGCCAGCAGCACCTCGCTGCTCTCCAGAACGGGGGTGTCCAGCGGGGTGTAGCCATAGAGAGAGTAGCTCTCCCGCAGGGCGGAGAGCAGCCGCTCCATCTTCTGCTGTTCCTCCGGCAGCAGCTCCATGAAGCCGGAGAGAGTACGGGGTTTTACCTGTGCCATATATATCTTCCTTTCTCGTTTTTCAGTAAAAGGGCCGCCGCCCCGGAGAGGAACGGCGGCGCGTGGATTGCCGGTTATTTCTTTTTGGGGTTGACGATGTCGCGCCAGTCCAGATCGCCCCGGCGCAGACCCTGAATGAGGACCTCGGCCGTGGCCACGTTGGAGGCGAAGGGGATGTTGTGCTGGTCGCAGAGCCGGGCAATGGCATCCACTTCCTTGGTGTCCTCACGGCCGGAGGCGTCGCAGAAATAGAGAACCAGATCCAGCTCGTTGTAGGCGATGCGGGCGCCGATCTGCTGGCCGCCGCCCTGACTGCCGGGCAGATAGAGGGTGAAGGGAAGGCCCGTGGCCTCCGCAATGGCGCGGCCGGTGGTGTTGGTGGCGCAAAGGTCGTGACCGGCCAGAATACCGCAGTAGGCGATACAAAACTGCACCATCAGTTCCTTCTTCCCGTCGTGAGCCATCAGCGCAATATTCATGGGGTCACCTTCCTTTTGGATTGGATTAGAACTACATATTCGGTTAATTATATACCGGTTTGCAGCAGATTACAATAGCTTTGTTGGACAATTATGCAAATTTAGTCATCCCTGGACCGGAGGCCCGCTACCGCGGAAATGGGCAGGGAGAAGCAGATGGCACCGGCGGAGGTGCCGGGGCCGGCCTTCTCGGTAACTGCACGCATGATGGCGGCTTTTTCGTCGCTGTGGGCCACAATATAAACCATGTCCTTTTCATCGGCCAGAGACACGCCGAAGAATTTCTCCGTACCGATGCCGCCGGTACCCTTGGCATGGAGGACCGTGCCGCCGCCGGCGCCGGCCGAGCGGGCCGCGTCCATAACCAGATCCACATGGCCTTCGTTGAGGATGACAATGATGAGTTCGTGGGCAAAGTTCATATCGGGTTTCCCTCCCTTTTCCGTATTGCCCCCCAGATAGCCGAGCGTTTTTCCCCCGGCTACGCTCTTGAGGGGGACGGAGAGCATGATGCCGTTGCCGGGAATGTCGATGTAAAGCTTCTGCCGGGCACTTTTCATAAGGCCCTTTGCCTCCCCGGCGCTGCCGATGCCGCCGATGATCGCCTTCTCCGTGGCCTCCAGATCGTGGAGGGAGAGGTGTTCATCGGTGGCTGTGCCCCGGCCGAGGCTCAGCATACACATCCGCAGCCCCGCATCCCGGTAGAGGGAGAACATTTTCTCGCTTTTGTGGCGGTCGGTAATGGCCAGCACGTAATAAAGTTCCATCTCAGCCCACCTCCCAAAGTTCGATGATCTCCGTGTCGCCGTAATCGCCCAGGGGCTCCGCCCGGCGGCTGCGGCGGGATTTGATCTCGTAAAGGGCCCCCATGACCTGCACGGTGATCAGGGGCATCATGGCCACCAGCGCCACCAGACCGAAGGCATCGGTCATCACGCTGCCGCCCAGCGCCGTGCAGGCGCCCATGGCCAGCGGCAGCATAAAGGTGGCGGTCAGGGGGCCGGAGGCCACGCCGCCGGAGTCGAAGGCGATGGCGGTAAAGGTGCGGGGGACAAAGAGACTCAGCGTCAGGGCCACGGCATAGCCGGGGATCACGAAATACATAATGCTCCAGCCGGTGAGTACCCGCAGCAGGGCCAGACCGTTGGCCGCGGCAATGGCGATGGAGAGACTCAGCCCCATGGCCCGCTCGCTGATGGCCCCGGCGCTCAGCTCCTCCACCTGCTTATTCAGCACATGGACGGCGGGCTCGGCCCGGATGATAAACCAGCCCATAAGCATGCTCAGTGGGATCAGCACCCAGCGGAGCGCGCTTTCGGCCAGCATGCTCCCCAGCACATAGCCCAGAGGCGAAAAGCCCACGTTGACGCCGGTAAGGAACAGCACCAGCCCCACATAGGTAAAGCCAACGCCGATGACAATGCGCAGGAAGGGACGACGGCGCAGACGCAGGGCAAAGATCTGGAACAGCAGGAAGAACGCGAAGATGGGCAGCAGGGCCAGCGCCACTTCCCAGAGATAGTGGGGCAGGGCCTTTATATACTCCAGACCCAGGGCCACGGTGTTTTCCACATTGGCCGCGGCGATGGCGTCGGCGGCTCCGGTTTCGGGTTTATAGATCGCCCCCAGCAGCAGCACGGCCAGAATGGGCCCGATGGAGCAGAGGGCCACCAGACCGAAGGAGTCGGCCTTGGCGTTTTCGTCGCTTCGGATGCTGGCCACACCCACGCCCAGTGCCATGATGAAGGGCACGGTCATGGGCCCGGTGGTAACGCCGCCGGAGTCAAAGGCCACGGAGAGGATGCTGCTGTCGGAGAGAAAGGCCAGCACAAAAATGAAGCCGTAGAAAACCCAGAGCAGCACACGCAGGGAAATGGAAAAGAGGATGCGCAGCATGCAGAGCATGAGAAAAAGGCCCACGCCCACCGATACCGTCAGCACAAGAACACTCTTATCAATGTCCGGGACATAGGTGGCCAGCACCTGCAGGTCGGGCTCTGCCATGGTAATGGCGACGCCCAGCAAAAGGCTCATGGAAAGGATCAGCCAGAGCTTGCGGCTCTTGGTCATGCGGGCGCCGATGTAGTTGCCGATGCGGCTCATGGCCATGTCCGCACCCAAAGAGAAAAAGCCCATGCCCGCAATAAGCAGCAGAGCACCCAGCAAAAACGAGAGCATCAGCCCACTTTCCACCGGCACCAGCGCCAGACAGAGGATGGCCACAATCAGCGTGATGGGAAGTACGGACTCGATAGCTTCGCGCATTTTCTCGGCAAGGCCGTGACCGGTATGCAAGGTTACTCTCCTCCTTTTTTGGATTTTGAAAGACGGGCGGCTCCGGTCAGGGGCCGCCCGCAGGGAATTTTCTCAGTTTTCGCCGCCCTGTTTGGACCGGGGCTTTCCGTAGTGACGACGGCGATGCTTTTTGGCGGGCGCGGCCGCCGGTTCAGCAGCGGCTCTGGGCTTTTCCGCCCGGGTCTTCTCGCCGCCCGGCTTACTCCGGGGCGCTCCCTTCTTTTCCGCCTTGGGCTTGTCGGTTCTGGGCTTCTCGGCAGGCGCGGCCGCCTTGGGCTTGTCGCCGTTCTTTTTCCGGCGGCGGCGATGGCCCTCGCCCTTCTTCTCGCCCTCCGCCGCCTTTTCCTCCGCAGGGGTATCGGCAAAGAGACTGGGCATATCCCACTCGCTCTCCCGGCGTTCCTCCGGCTGTTTTTTCTTCTGCTTCGGCTGCAGCAATCTGGGCAGCGGCTCCCCCTCGGGGGGACGGCCGCCGGGAATTTCGGCAATGTCCTCCACGCTGTAGGTGTGGAAAACCGGGTCGCCCGTGCCGTCCAGCTTCACTTTCACCGTCTGGCGCAGGAGATTGACCATGCACACATTGCCGTAACCGTCCTCGGTTTCCACAAAGGCGCCGTTCTTGGGCACATGCTTTACGAGATCCTCATAGGCCTCCTGCTCGTAGCGCAGGCAGCACATAAGCCGGCCGCAGCAGCCGGAGATCTTGGCGGGGTTCAGGGACATGGACTGGGTCTTGGCCATTTTGGTGGACACCGGCTGGAAGTCGGTGAGGAAGCGGGAACAGCAGAAGGGCTGACCGCAGATGCCGATGCCGCCCAGCATCTTGGCCTCGTCACGAACACCGATCTGCCGCAGTTCGATGCGGGTGCGGAACACGCCGGCCAGATCCTTCACCAGTTCGCGGAAGTCCACACGGCCGTCGGCGGTGAAGAAGAAGAGGATCTTGTTGCCCTCAAAGGAGCATTCCACATCCACCAGCTTCATCTCCAGCCCGTGCTTGCGGATCTTCTCCTCGGCGATCTCCAGCGCCTCGGCCTCGCGCCGGCGGTTGATCTCCGCCACGCGCCTGTCATCGGCGGTGGCCACGCGGACCACGGGACGCAGGGGCTGCACCACGCTGCTGTCCTCCACGCTGTGATTGCCCTGGACGCACTCGCCCAGCTCCAGACCCTTGCTGGTTTCCACCACCAGCTGCTCGCCCTGATCGGCGGTTATACCGGCGGGGTCAAAGTAATAGGACTTGCCCCGGCCTCTGAATTGTACACTGATTACTTCTGTCAAAGGTATTCCCTCATTTCATAGGTTGACAGCATGCCCAGTACATGCTTCACACTGACATTCTGCCGCAGATACTCCGCCGCCCGGCCCAGTTCCTCCTCCAGATGGAGAAGGGCCTTTCCCGCCGGAAGCTGCCGTGCCGCCGCAAGCCGTGCGGCCTCCACAAAGTCCCGGAGTTCCGCACCTTCCAGCTTCTCCATGGCTGCACAGCAGCGCAGGAGCTCCACCTCGTCCCCCAACGCCCGGATAAAGGCCTCGGCCCGTTCCATGGAAGCCGCGTCCATCCCGGCCTCGCCGCTCACAGGGAGGACAGCGCAGCGGGAGCGGATGGTGGGCAGCAGGGCTGCGGCGTTTTTGGCGCAGAGGAAGAAGCGCACCCATTCCGGCGGCTCCTCCAGCAGCTTTAAAAAGGCGTTTTGTCCCTCGGTGTTCAAAAGCTCCGCTTCCCGGACGATGTAGACCTTCCGCTCCGCCTCGTTGGGCAGGACGGCGGCATCTGCCTCCATGCGGCGGACCTGATCCACCACGATCTCCTTGCGAAGCTTGCCCTCCTTGTTGACTTCCCGCTCTATGAGCGTCACATCCGGGTGGATGCGGCCTTTCACCTTGCGGCAGTGTCGGCACTCCCCGCAGGCAGCACCGTTTCGCGGCGCAGCGCAGAGCGCGTCCGCCGCCAGCGCGTATGCTTTTTCCTCCAGCGCGGCGCTGTCGCCGCCGGAGAGAATACAGGCATGCATGATCTTTTTCATAATACGTTATCATACCATAGAAAAACAAAGATTTCCACAGGTATTTTATGCAGGACGGTGTTTTTCCGGCGTTTCTTTTCCCTCACCGTTCCCTACCGTCCTCCGAAGACTCGATATAGATTTCTTCACATTCCAGCTGGGCGTTTTTTATGGTCCATACAGCGCCCAACAGGTCGTTTTCTTTCAATTGCCGAACGGCGCGTTCAGACGCGCGAAACATGAGTCCGTACATCTTTTCGTAATCAGCCATCGTAATCCCTCTCCCAAATATAGTGTACTTAAAACAAGTTCACTTTTAACATATTAGCACAAAATGTACTTAAAATAAATGAAAAATAAGTTTATTTTAAGATTGGTTTTGGTGCTGCTATGGCTGAAAAAGGAAAGGATAAACATCTGGGGCTTCGTATTGACAGCGAAACCCACCGCAAGCTGCAATATCTTGCCGAATATGAGGACCGCAGCATCAACAAGGAAGTGCTGTACCTGATTCGCAAAGAAATCGCCGTTTTGAGAAGGAACAGGGCGCCATCGAATAACGAAAAAGACCGACATTCTTTGGAATGTCGGTCTTTCTGCACTTTATCAGTCCTCGCCGTCCAGCTTGAGAACAGCCAGAAACGCCTCGGTGGGAATCTGAACGGTGCCCAGCTGGCGCATCTTTTTCTTGCCCTCTTTCTGCTTTTCGAGGAGCTTTTTCTTACGGGTGATATCGCCGCCGTAGCACTTGGCCAGCACGTCCTTGCGCATGGCGCGCACCGTCTCGCGGGCGATGATCTTGCCGCCGATGGCTGCCTGCACCGGCACCTCAAAGAGCTGGCGGGGGATGTTGTCCCGGAGCTTTTCACACAGACGCCTGGCGCGGCCGTAGGCCTTGTCCCGGTGGGCGATGAAGCTCAGAGCATCCACCTGGTCGCCGTTGAGGAGCATATCCACCTTCACAAGATCGCTCTCCACGTACTCGGACAGCTCATAGTCCAGAGAGGCGTAGCCCTTGGTGCGGGCCTTGAGGGTGTCGAAGAAGTCGTAGATGATCTCGTTGAGGGGCATCTCGTAGTGCATCTCCACCAGACGGGTATCCAGATACTGCATATCCTTGAAGACCGCCCGGCGCTCCTGACACAAAGGCATGATGTTGCCCACAAACTCGTTGGGCGTGATGATGGAGACCTTGACAAAGGGCTCCTTGCTGATGGCGATGGAGGCGGGGTTGGGGTAGTTGTGGGGGTTATCCACCAGCACCAGCGTGCCGTCGGTCTTGGTAACCTCGTAGATAACGGAGGGCAGGGTGGTGACCAGTTCCAGATTGAACTCGCGCTCCAGACGTTCCTGAATGACCTCCATATGGAGCATGCCAAGGAAGCCGCAGCGGAAGCCGTAGCCCAGAGCGATGGAGGTCTCCGGCTCGTAAGAGAGGGAGGCATCGTTGAGCTTGAGCTTATCCAACGCATCGCGCAGGTCGGGGAACTTGGAGCCGTCCTCGGTGTAGATGCCGCAGTAGACCATGGAGCGGGCCGGACGGTAACCGGGCAGGGCCCCGGCACAGGGCTCGGCACTCAGCGTCACCGTGTCGCCCACCTGGGTGTCGGCCACATTCTTGATGCTGGCAGTGAAGTAGCCCACGTCGCCGGCGCAAAGCTCGTCGCAGGGGTCAAGACCGATGGGACGAAGATGGCCTACCTCCACCACCTTGTAGCTGGCATTGGCGGCCATGAAGCGGACGACGTCGTCCTTGCGGAGCCGGCCGTCCATGACGCGGATGAGCACCACTACGCCCCGGTAGCTGTCGTACTGGCTGTCAAAGACCAGCGCCTTCAGCGGAGCATTCACGTCGCCGCTGGGGGCGGGCACATGGCTCACGATATACTCGGGCACCTCTTCCACGTTGATGCCGTTTTTGGCGGAGATCTCCGGGGCGTCCATGGCGTCGATGCCGATGATGTCCTCAATCTCGGTCTTGGTGCGCTCGGGGTCGGCGGCGGGCAGGTCGATCTTGTTGATGACCGGCAGGATCTCCAGATCATGCTCCAGCGCCAGATAGGTATTGGCCAGTGTCTGGGCCTCCACGCCCTGCGAAGCGTCCACCACCAGCACCGCGCCCTCACAGGCTGCCAGAGAGCGGCTGACCTCGTAGTTAAAGTCCACGTGGCCCGGTGTGTCGATGAGGTTAAGTGTATAGGTCTGCCCGTCCTGGGCCTTGTAGTTGAGACCCACGGCCCGGGCCTTGATGGTGATGCCGCGCTCCTTTTCCAGATCCATGTTGTCCAGAATCTGATCGGACATAACGCGCTTTTCCACCGCGCCGCAAAGCTCAATAAGCCGGTCGGAGAGGGTGGATTTGCCGTGGTCGATGTGGGCGATAATAGAGAAATTGCGGATGTTGCTCTGTTCGATCATGCGTCCATATCCTCCAAAAGTTGCTGTGCTTCGTAAATAAGGCTGTTGAGGCGGCTGCGCAGCCGCTGCAGTTCCCGGCTGGTCCGGCTGTCGGCCCCGTGGCTGCGGCCCAGCAGATAATCGGCGGTAACGCCGTAGTAATCGCAGGCCCGGCAGACAAAATTCAGTCCCGGTTCCCGGGCGCCGTTTTCATAGTGGCTCAGCTGAGCCTGACTGATGCCCAGGTCTGCGGCGACCTTCCGCTGGGAAAGTCCGCGCTCCCGGCGCAGCGCGGCCATGGCCGCGGCGAAGTCTTCTTTCATGACTGTCCTCCGATTATAACTCACCGTATATTAAACCACAGCGGACTTTTCTTGTAAAGGTTGACTTTTCCACGAAAAATGATAGTATAAGGCGTGGAAGAATTTTAATGTACGGAGGAAGTACAAAATGTTTGATAAGCTTATTGAGATCCTGAAAGCCAACCCCCGCAAGATCGTCCTGCCCGACGGCCCCGACCCCCGCATCATCGAGGCGGCTGCCCGCCTGAAGGAAGGCGGCTTCCTGGCCCCCGTGCTGATCGGCACCCAGGCTGAGTTCGACGCCAAGGCCAAGGAGCTGGGCTACGATCTCTCCGGTATTGAGATCATCGATCCCGCCACCTACGAAGGCATGGACGAGATGGTCGAGACCATGGTCGCTCTGCGTAAGGGCAAGATGAGCCCCGAAGACTGCCGCAAGAACCTTCTCCAGGGCAACTACTTCGGCACCATGCTGGTGAAGATGGGCAAGGCCGACTCCCTGCTGGGCGGCGCCACCTACTCCACCGCCGACACCGTGCGTCCCGCTCTGCAGCTCATCAAGACCAAGCCCGGCGCCAACCTCGTCTCCTCCTGCTTCATCATGCAGCGCGGCGAAGAGCTCCTCGCCATGGGTGACTGCGCCATCAACATCAGCTACGAAGACAAGTGCGACAAGGACGGCAACGTGGTCGTTTCCGCCGCTCAGCAGCTGGCTGAGGTCGTGGTCGAGACCGCCAAGACCGCCAAGGTCTTCGGCATCGATCCCAAGGTCGCCGTTCTCTCCTTCTCCACCAAGGGCTCCGGCAAGGGCGCTACCGTCGCTCTGAGCCGCGAGGCCACCGCCATCGCCAAGGAAATGGCTCCCGAGTTCGCCATCGACGGCGAGATGCAGTTCGACGCCGCCGTCTCCCCCGAGGTTGGCCAGCTGAAGTTCCCCGGCTCCCCCGTGGCCGGCTACGCCAACACCTTTGTCTTCCCCTGCATCGAGGCCGGCAACATCGGCTACAAGATCGCCCAGCGTCTGGGCGGCTTCGCCGCTTACGGCCCCATCCTGCAGGGCCTCAACGCCCCCATCAACGACCTCTCCCGCGGCTGCAACGCCGACGAGGTCTACAAGATGGCCATCATCACCGCCGCTCTGGTGTAAACCTTACTTGCAAAGAAAATGCCCCGACCGCAAGGTCGGGGCATTTTTTATTTCTCATGTACTTACACGGCGGGGACGTACTTTTCCAGCGCGGCCTCCAGCATGGCGCTGAAGCCCAGAATGTCCTGACCGTAGCCCTTGTCCTCCCAGAGGAAGACACCGCCAGCCTCATAGCCGTAGTCGAGGGCGCTGTCCGCCTGCGCGATGATGGCGTCGTAAGCACTCTGCTCAATGGGCTGGTCGCCCACGGTGCAGACCGTGTAAAGCTCGGTCTGGGTGGCGGGATCCACGGCGGTCTGCTGACAGGCCAGGGTCTGCAGCGCCAGAACGCCCGCGGCATTCTTCGTGAAGCGGATCCGCTCGCTGTAGCGGAGATCCTCCGCGCCGTTATGGGAGGTGACCTCGAAATACAGCGCGCCGTCACGGCCCTCCTTCAGCCGGAAGGCCTCGAAAGCGGTGGTGTTCACGTTGAGCCTGGGATCGTAATACGCTCCACCAAAGGCATCGCCCACGGCCACCGAGGAGGCGGAGATACACTCCACCCGACCGTCGGCAATATCAAAGAACTGCACGCCCATGGAGCTGGACGCGCCCGCGTCAAAAACCAGCAGCTCCGGTACCGTATCCAGATCCAGATCAATGAAGCCGATACCGGCCACAAAGCCGTAGCAGGCATCTGCCAGAGTCTGGAAGTTGGCCGTGAGGAAGCTGCTGTAAAGAGTCTCCCAGGGCGCAGGGGCGGGAGCGGCAGTTTCCACCGGGGCGGGAGCCTCCGTCACCTCCGGCGTGGCAACCGGGACGGGGACGGCGGTGACAACGGGTGTGGGCGCCGGCGTGGGTGCGGGGGCCTCCTTGCCGCAGGCGGCAAGACTCAGCACAAGGCAGAGGGCCAGAACAAAAGAAACATACTTTTTCATGGTATACATAATAACATGACTTCCCGCGTTTCACAAGAGGCCGGGACGTTTTGTTATTATTTGTGAAGATAGGGCTCGGCGGTCAAAGGCTATCTAAGATAAGGTGTGGTAGATATGGTTTATGCTACAGAAAAAACTGAACAAGGAGCATACCGAATCACCCTTGTTATAGG
>SVLG01000052.1 GCA_015068055.1 Oscillospiraceae bacterium
CATTGGCACGGCCCTGGCTCAGAGCTGGAACACCGAGCTGGCAGAGGGCTGCGGCGATGTTGTGGGCAGCGAGATGGAACGCTTCGGGGTGCATTTCTGGCTGGCCCCGGCGCTGAACATCCACCGGAGTATCCTCTGCGGCCGGAATTTTGAGTATTTCTCGGAAGATCCGCTGATCAGCGGCAAAATGGCGGCAGCAATTACATGCGGCGTTCAGAAGCACCCCGGCTGCGCTGCCACAATCAAGCACTTCTGCGCCAACAATCAGGAGACCAACCGCTATACCAATAACTCGCTTGTCAGCGAGCGGGCCCTGCGGGAAATCTATCTCCGGGGCTTTGAAATCTGCGTACGTGAGGCCCAGCCTCTTGGACTGATGACCTCCTACAACCTGCTCAACTGTGAGCATACCTCCGAGCGCCGGGATCTTTGCGAGGACATCCTCCGCAGTGAGTGGGGCTACCGGGGAATCATAATGACTGACTGGCTCATTTCCCTGATGCCTGCGTCTAAGGATTCCCCTTACCGCAAGGCCAAAGCTGCCCTCATCGCGGCGGCCAGCGGCGAACTGGTGATGCCCGGAGATAAAAAGAACGTAAAGGACATTCTCTCCGCCCTCCAAAGCGGCGAGCTCACCCGGTCCCAGCTGGAGGTGAACGCCAGCCGGCTCTATCGCGTGTGGAAGAAACTGGCACGGTGAAGACTGTGGATTATATTCATGAAGACAGCCTGCTGTTTTTCAACCGGCAGCCGGGGGCTTATGCCCTGTACGAAGCCTTGGTAACGAAGCTGCTGGAGCGATACCCGGATACCGGGATACGGGTGCAGAAGACGCAGATCAGCTTTTCAAATCGGTATATGTTTGCCTGTGTTTCGCTGCAGCGGGTGAAAAAGAAAGCAGAGCTGCCCGAGCCTTATATCGTTCTTACGCTGGGGCTGCCCTATCCCCTTGACTCCGGGCGCGTGGCGGTGAAGACGGAGCCCTATCCCGGACGCTGGACCACGCATATTGTCATCGGCTCTGCGGATGAACTGGATGTGGAACTTTTTGAATGGGTGAGGGAGGCCTATGACTTTGCGGAGAGAAAGTGAGCTTTATACAAGCGACCGGCAGGAATGGCGCCGCTGGCTTTCCGAACACTTTGAAACGGAGGCGGAAATCTGGCTTGTGTTTCCCATGAAAGCGTCGGGAGAAGAGCGCCTGTCCTACAACGACGCCGTGGAAGAGGCCCTTTGCTTCGGCTGGATCGACAGCACCATCCGGAATATAGACGCCACCAACAGAGCCCAGCGCTTTACACCCAGGAAAAAGGGGAGTTCTTACTCAAGGCCCAACATAGAAAGGCTGATTTGGCTGGAAAGGCAGGGGCTTATCCATCCGAAGATCCGGGAGGGCGTGCTGCCGATGATTGAGGCGCCGTATGTGTTTCCTGAGGATATCATGGAGGCCATAAAGGCCGATGGGGCGGCGTGGGAGAACTATCGGCGTTTCCCGGCGGGCTATCAAAGAATCCGCATCGCCTATATCGACGCGGCCAGAAAAAGACCGGCTGAATTTGAAAAACGGCTTCAGAGCTTTCTGACAAAAACAAGGGAGAACAAAATGATTGCGGGTTACGGCGGCATTGATAAGTATTACGGAGACGGGAACGATGGTTGAGGAAAGCGCGTGGGATAAACTCCTGCAGATCGAAACCGCCGGTCTGGACGAAACAAACTCCGACGAGCATCATTACCGCTATGAGCCCACCCCTTACCGGGTACTGGAGCGGCTGGCGGAGAGCGGCCTTTTCAAAGCGGGCGACCGGGTTCTGGACTACGGCTGCGGTAAGGGGCGGGGCTGCTTCTTTCTGACTCATGAGACCGGGGCGGAGACCCTTGGCATCGAATACGATGAGCGGATCTATGAGGCGGCGCTGGAAAACGGAAGAACGGCCGCGGCCAAGGCCGGCTTCATGCTGACGCGGGCCGAAGAATATGAAGTACCGCCGGAGGCCAACCGCTGTTTCTTCTTCAACCCCTTTTCTGTGGAACTGCTGCAGAAGGTGCTGGCGCGGATCATCGAATCCCATTATGCCTGTCCGCGGGAGGTACTGCTGTTCTTCTACTATCCCTTTGACGACTATGTTTCGTATCTGATGAGCGTGGACGAACTGGAGTTTTACGGAGAGATCGGCTGCGGGAGGCATCCGCAGGACAGAATTCTGATATTCCGTCTGCCCTCTTACACATGGAAGGAGTGAGGCCAGTGCCGCACGTTGCAAATAAGGATATCCACAAAGACATACGGCTGATTGGCGGCATTCTGCGAAAGCTCATGCCGGTCTATACAAAAGAGAAGCTGGTTCCCCTCAGCGAAATGTGCGCGAAGCTGATGGCCGGTCACTGGCTGGGCAGGAGCGCTGCGGAAAGCCGCTGGGTGCAGCGGGAGGACGGCACACAGCTCCGTCTGCTGATCTGCCGGAGCAAAAAGGGGACCAAGCCCCCCGCCACCGGCCTTCTCTGGATCCACGGCGGCGGCTATGCCATCGGCGCGCCTGAGCAGGACTTCCTCTTCATCGATCCGCTGGTCGGGGACGGCAGCTGCGTTGCGGTGCTGCCGGCCTATACGCTCTCGGCCCGGAAGCCCTATCCGGCGGCGCTGGAGGACTGCTATCTGGCGCTGAAGTGGATGAAGGAGCACGCGGAGGAGCTGGGCATCAACCCCACACAGCTTTTTGTGGGCGGCGACAGCGCAGGCGGCGGCCTCACCGCGGCGCTGTGCCTTTATGCAAGGGATAAAGGCGAGGTGGACATCGCCTTCCAGCTGCCCCTTTACCCCATGCTGGACGACCGCATGATCACGGCTTCCTCCCGGGATAACGATGCTCCCGTCTGGAACAGCCGCGCCAATGAGGCGGCATGGGCACTGTATCTGGAGGGTATCCCCAAAGACGAAGTGCCGGCCTATGCGGCCCCTGCGCGGGCAGAGGATCTGCGCGGTCTGCCCCCGGCCTGTACCTATGTGGGCACGGTGGAACCCTTTTATGATGAAACGGTGGATTTTGTGAGGCGGCTGCGCGATGCGGGGGTGGAGGTGGCATTCCGCGAGTATGAGGGCTGCTTCCACGCCTTTGATATGATGGGTGCCTTTACCAGGGTGGGCAAGGATGCCCGCGCCTTTCTCCTGCACAGCTTCCGGGATGCCCAGCGGCGTTTTTTCACAAAGTGACATAGTCACGGAAGAAAAGGGCTGCTGCGGTTACAATAAGGACACTTAAAACCGGAGAATAAAAGGAGATTAAAATAATGAAAACATATGAACTTGTGATCGAGCAGAAGCAGCCCACCTGCGGCGGACGCGCCCCCACCAAGTCCGAAATCCAGACCGTTACCACCGACGATCCCGTGGCCTATGTGCGGGAACTGGAGCCCAACGGCAAGCTGGAAGTGGAAAACATAGCCGGCGGCCTTGCGGTTACCATTGACCGTAACGGACTTTGGATCCGCTACGAATTCACCGAGGACTGAGATACCGAAAAAGCCTCTGCTTTTTTAAGCAGAGGCTTTTTTCTTGTCAGTGCAGCATTCATATAGTATGATGAAAGCACAAATATTATAGGAGGTGCTTTCATGCTGTTTGGCGACTGGAGTTATGCGGCGGCGGCCGAGAGAGCCATCGCGGCGGTACGCGATCCCTCGAATTTCCACTGGTCCATCCTGACGCTTTTTGCGCTGGTGATGACTACCTACTGCAGCGAGATCAAGGCAAAGAATTATAAGGCGGTGGCCTGTGCGGCCATGCTGTATTCCATCCACTGGCTCTATGAGATCGCCAACGCGGTGATCTGTCACGTGACCGGCTATGCTTTGTGGACGGTTTCCCCGGAAAGCACCAGCTTTATCCTGCTCATCGGTGTCAGCGCGGAGCTGAGTCTCATGTTCAGCGTGGCGGGCTTTACCTGCAAGCTGCTGCCGGAGGACAAAGATGCAAAGATCCTCGGCATCAACAGCCGCTGGTTCATGGGCATTGCCTTTGCTGCCTTCTGCTCGGTATTTGAGATTTTCCTGGCCTGGACCCCGGCGTTTATCTGGGTCTATCCCTGGTGGGGTGCCCTGCCTGTGTTCATCACCACCTATATCCCCTTCTTTGTGGGGGCCTATCTGGTCTATGACCTGCCGCCGAAGAAGCAATGGACTGCCGTGGGCACGCTGGTGTGCATCAATATCCTGCTGCTCGTGGTGCTGGTGCCGCTGGGCATCATTTGATATAACGGAAGAGGTGGAACTGTGAAAAAACTTGCTTTTGTGGATCGGAACATATGCGTTGCCTGCGGGGCCTGCACCAAGGCTTGTCCCAAGGGCGCCATCACCATATACCGCGGCTGCTATGCCGTGGTGGCAGCGGAAAAATGTGTGGGCTGCGGCCTTTGCGCCAAAACCTGTCCCGCCGGCTGCATCAGCATAGGCGAAAGGAGGGAGGATAAATGAAAACGAAGCACTGGTACGATTATCTCTGGATCTGGACGGTCATTTACTTTGCGCTGGGCTTTTTCAACATCCTCTTTGCCTGGCTGGGTATGATCGACTTTCTTGTGCCGCTTTTTATTGCCGTTATCGGCGGCAATAAGGCCTTCTGCAACCGCTACTGCGGCCGCGGTCAGCTGCTGGCGCAATGCGGCAGATGCTCCCGCAATGTGAAAGCACCCCGTTTTCTTGCCTCCAAATGGTTCCGTTACGGCTTTCTGGTCTTTTTCCTTACGATGTTCGGCAGCATGGTCTTTCAGACGTATCTGGTGGCTGCCGGTGCTGCCAATCTCCGGGAGGCCATCAAGCTGCTGTGGATGTTCCGCGTTCCCTGGGGCTGGACCTACAGCGCCGGCACCGTGGCGGACTGGGTGGCCCAGTTTGCCTTCGGTTTCTACAGCATCATGCTGACCTCCACCATCATCGGTCTGGTGGTGAATACCGTTTTCAAGCCCCGGGCTTGGTGCAGCTTCTGCCCCATGGGTACCATGACGCAGCTGATCTGCAAGATCAAGGCAGGGGAGAAGCTGTAAAAAAAGAGAAATCCTGCAGCGGGATTGTCCCGCTGCAGGATTTTTTTATATTGAAGGTCAGCCCTTCACAAACCGTACCGGGGCCACACCGGGAGTGGGCTCAAAGGTCACGTCCAGGAAGCTGATCTTCCCGTCCATGCCGTAGCCGAACTGGGCCGGGAGGCTGAGACCCATGGTGGGGAGCATGAGGTTGAAGAAGTCGTAGTGGAAGTGCATCATCATGGCAGCAAAGCCGTTGAGGGTACCGGCAAACTGTCCGCCGTTTTCCTGCAGAACGAGGGTGCCGAAGGCGGGGTGAGTGAAGGTGCCGGTGTACTCCTCGGTGGGATGGGATACGGAGGTGCCCTGAATCTGCATGGCGGCCATGGCCTTCTGTCCCTCGGCCATGGCGGCGAAGATGCCGCCGATGGTGGCCTGGAACTTCTCGTTCCAGCCGCAGTCCTCCAGACCCAGAACGGCGTCGAGGATCATATAGGTCAGGGGGTAGGCCAGGAAGTTGGAGTTGCCGTTGGTGAGGAGAGCAATGCCGAAATTCTGCTGAGGAAGCAGCGTCACCAGCGAGGAGAAGCCGAGGGTGTTGCCGCCGTGGCTGACCATGGGCACACCGCGGTAAATGTCCGTGAACCAGCCGAGACCGTATTTGGCCTCGCTGATCTCGCTCAGCTGCCAGAAGTAGGGAGTGCCGTCCATCTGCGGGGTGTGCATCATCTCCAGCTGGGAAGCGGAGACGAGAGTCTTGCCCTGCCAGCTGCCATCGCCAAGCTGGAACTTCAGGTACTTTTCCATATCCTCTGCGTTGGATACGATGCCGCCGGCAGGAGCCACGCCCCGCAGCGGGAGATATTCGGTCTGCATATAGTCCGCGCCGGTGAAGACATAGCCCCGGGAGTGGTCTTCGATCTCCTCCAGCTTTTCGGCGTAGAAGGAGGTGTCGGCCATGCCCAACTCGTCAAGGATGCGCTTTTGCACAAAGTCCTCCCAGCTCATGCCGCTGAGCACTTCCACCAGATAACCTGCCAGCATGACCATCTGGTTGGAATACTGCAGCACGCTGCGGAAGGGAGCGGCGCTCTGGAGATACTGCAGCTCCTCCACCATGGCCCTGCGGTCGTCCTTTGTGCAGAAAACGGCATGGGCATCGTACTTGGCCAGACCGCTGCGGTGGCACATGAGGTCACGGGCGGTGACGTTCTTCTCCGCCTCTGCATCGGCCAGCTTCAGCCAGGGGATATACTCGCGCACGGGCTTGTCCCAGTCCAGCTTGCCCTCATCGCAGAGCATGCCCAGAGCCAGCGCGGTAAAGGACTTGGTCACCGAGCCGATGGGCAGGTGGGTCTTTACAGTCATGGGCAGGTCTGCGGCGATGTCGCGGCTGCCGTAGGCGCGGGAGAAGACGGTTTCCCCGTCCTTGACCAGCGTGACGGAGAGACCGGGCAGATTCCAGAGCTTCAGCATTTCGCTGACCTTGCTGTCCATGGAGTTGATGATGTTTTCAAGCTGTGCAGACATGGTGAATCTCCTTTCTTCATATGAGGCTTGACATATTCCGGTTGCTTTCTTACAATTTGTTCAGCGAGGTGAATGTACAGATGCTCGGTGATAAGATCCGTGAAATTCGCAAGTCCGAAGGCCTGACGGCGGCCGCTCTGGCGGAGAAAACCGGCGTTTCGGAAAGTTATATATCCCAGCTGGAGCGGGGCCTTGCCGACCCCTCGGTGTCGCTGCTGCGGCGGCTGGCCTTTGCACTGCAGGTTTCGGTCAGCGCCTTTTTTGACGAGGAGGGGACAGAACCTATTGTGACGCGGCTTTCCCAGCGGGAGGTGAGCGCCGATGGGGAAGGAAAGGTATCCTTCTCGTGGATTTCCCCGGCGGCGGAGGGCCTCCGTATGGAGATGGCCGAGGTTCGCTTTCCACCGGAGAGCAAAGTGACGGCTCCGGCCAATCCGCATTATACCTGTCTCTTTCTTACGGAAGGCAGCCTGAATATCTGCTATCAGGATACGGATGTGACGCTGCAAAGCGGCGACAGCATCTTCATCCCCGGTCAGACGGAATACCGTGTGCAAAACCCGGAGAAGAGCGCTGCGGCAGGCATAGTCTGCGTGGCGAAGGGAGGGGTAAACCCGTGAACGGAACTGCCATTCGCCAGCTGCGGCTGGCCAGAGGAATGACGCTGCAGGAACTGGCTGCCCAGACCCAGACCACCGCCGGCTATCTTTCCCAGCTGGAGCGGGATCTGGTGGACCCGTCTCTCTCCACCCTGCGAAAAATCGCTCAGGCGCTGGATACGCCGCTCTTTTCCCTTGTGGAGTCTCAGGACGATGCGGCGCGGATCATCCGCCGCGATAAGCGGCAGAAGATCACCTTTCCGGATGCCAACGTGACGCTGGAAATTCTGACACCCAAATACGAGACGGCACCCGGCGAGGTCTTTGTAATGACCTTTGCGCTGGGGGCGCGGAAGTGGAGCAACAACGAGCGGGTCTCCCACAACGTAGACGAGTGTTTCTATGCCCAGAAGGGAGAGCTGGAGGTGCTGGTGGGCCAGGCCACCTACTGTCTCCGCCAGGGGGACAGCATCTATATCCGCGCCAACACACCCCATAATATCTATAACCCCGGCAATGAGGAGGCGGTGGGTATCTCCGCCATGTCCAGCGGCTTCTTTGTCAGCACCGCAAAGCCTTAAAAGTCCTCAATCTCTATGCCGAGGCCGGGCTTTTCGCTGAGGGTGCAGCGGCCGCCCACGCTCTCGAAGCCGCCGGTGACCTGACCGCCCTCGGCGAAGAAGGTCACGTCCAGGTCGATCTTCTGAATGTTGGGCACGGCGGCTGCCAGATGCATACCCGCTGCGTTTGCAATGCGGCTCTCGCCCATGCAGCCGATCATGCAGAAGAGGCCTGCGGCCTCCGCCACGCTGTTGATCTTCAGCGCGGGGTAGATGCCGCCGCACTTCATCAGCTTGATGTTCATGGCATCCACGCAGGCTGTAAGCTTCAGGGCATCCATGGGACTGTGGCAGCTTTCATCGGCGGCAATGGGGATGGATACGGCATCGCGGATGCGGCGCAGCCCGGTGAGATCCCAGTGGGCGATGGGCTGCTCGATGAGGTCAATGTCCAGCGCCTCCAGCTCTTTGGCGATGCGGATGCTGTCCTTGACATTCCAGCCCTGATTGGCATCAATGCGGAGAATGATATCGCTGCCCACCTGTGCGCGGATGGCCTTCATGCGGGCAAGGTCGGTTTTGATGTCCTCGCCCAGCTTGACCTTGATCTCGGTGAAGCCCTTGTCCACCCATTCCTGCGCCTTGGCGGCCATGTTTTCAGGGCTGTCAATGCCAAGCGTGACATCTGTGACCAGTTCCGGCGAGCTTCCGCCCAGATAGCGCCACAGAGGCACGCCCATTTTCCTGGCGGCAATGTCGTAGCAGGCCATGTCGATGGCAGCTTTGACGGCGGTATTCCCCGCATAGGCCCCGTCCATGATCTGATGGATCCTTGCAATGGCCAGGGGGTCTTCGCCGATGAGCATCCGGCGGTATTCTTCACCGATGCTAAGAGCCGTGTCCAGATTGTCGCCGGTGACAAAGCCCATGGGGGCGGCCTCGCCGTAGCCCACAAGGCCCTCATCGGTTTCGATTTTCAGAACAAGCGTGTCGTAGCCGCGGATCACGGCAAAGGATATCTTGAACGGTTCGTTGAAGGTGAAGGTCATTTTGCGGAAGCGGATATCGGTAATTCGCATTTGTATCCCTCCTTTGCTGGGAATAATTATAAAATACAGTCTCAGGAAAATCAATAATAATAAAAATTTTTAGTATAATTACTTATTTGCGTCGGGAACGGAGGGGGAATATGACCGGAAAAAAGCGGATCCTGTGTGCGCTGGAGCATAAAAAAGCAGACCGTCTGCCTGTTTTTGACGTGGTCAACAACCCGGAACTGTATGCAGAGCATCTGGGGCTGACGGTTACCGAATTCAGGGGAGGGGCGGCAGCGAAGCTGGCAAAGAAGCTCGGTATGGATGCGGTCATGGCCATCTCCCGGCCCTACACCTGCCTGATTCCGCCCAAAGCGGAGTTTGACGGGGAGAATACTTTTACGGACCGTTTCGGCATCCGAAATGTGGTTACCGAAAGCTCCTGGCCTCTGGCCAGTGCCGTCGGCCATCAAAGACTCAGCGAGGAGCTGCTGGCGGTCATCCGCAGGGCTGAAATCACCGATGAGGACGTGCGGGAGGTAAGAGAGGCGGTGGAGGAGGCCGGCGACGAAATCGCTGTATTCGGCGGTGTGCGGAGTGCCTTCGGCTTTCTCTTCATCCTTCTGGGTATGGAGAATATGACCGAGGGACTTTATGAGGAGCCGGAGCTTCTGCTGCAGGTCATAGAGGCTGCCGATGATTTCTGGACCCGGCTGGGGCTGAAGCTCATCGAGGCGGGCTGCACGGGACTCTATGTGGCAAACGACATGGGCATGAATGGCAGCACCATGATTGCCCCGCGTCAGCTCCGGGACTTCTTTTTCCCGTCCCTGCGGCGGCAGATTCAGACATGGAAGGCGGCCGGGGGCCGCATCCTCTTCCATTCCTGCGGTAATGTGGATGCCGTTCTGGAGGATCTGGCGGATATGGGCATTGATGCCATCAACAATATTCAGGTGCGGGCCGGTATGGATCTTGCTTCGGCAAAGGAGCGGCTTTGCGGCAGGGTAGCCATCGTGGGCAATGTGGATGCCACAGAGATTATGTGCAGCGGGGATCAGAGCCGTATCAAAGCGGCCATACAGAATGTAATTGATATTGCAGGCGGTGACGGCGGGCTGATCCTTGCCACGGACCATTCCTTCCATCAGGGGATACCCATGGAAAACGTGACGTATTTCATTGAAACGGCCCGGGAACTGGGGCGTTTCTGAGGAGCATTCCGCAGCGGCAGCGCGCCGGTTTTTCGGATGCAACACCCCCAAACTTCCGGGCGGAAAAAATACCCCCTATGCAGGTCTGCTTTCCTGCATAGGGGGTATTTACATTTGAAAAGGTATTCCGAACCTTTTGATCTATGAATTTGGGTCTTACTTTTTGTTCTTTTCCTTGGCGCGCTTGTCGTTGATGATCTGCATCTCACGGGCAGTGATCAGCTCGCAGTTGTTCTCTCTGGCCCATTCCACGCAGCCCTTCAGCACCAGCGGCAGGAAGACCCGGGGTACATTGAGAATCATCTCCAGAGCGTCGTCGGTGAACTTCACCCTGTCATCGGCCCGGTCGGCGGCGTAACGGACGGACTCCAGCGACTGCTTGCGGATGGGCAGCAGCTCGGCGCGCATACGGCTTTTGCGGTGAAACCAGAAGTTCTTGCTGTCCCGGTAGCCGTAGTCCACCGGCAGGGGAGGGAAGTCCTTTGCCCGGACGCCGTTGATGATGGCATCGGAGTACTTCTTCTTCATGAGGATCCTATCAACCTTCAGAATGAAGTGGGCGCCGAACTTGGAAGTGATGCCGTTAAAGTCATGGTAAGGGGGCTCGTAGCCGTTGAGATTGCCGGGCTGATCGTCCTGTGCATTGTCCAGCTCCCGCACCCAGGTGCATTCAATGACCTGAATGGCATCGCTGAGGACCATGGGGCGCTCGCCCTCGGCCTGACCCTTTTCCAGCTTAAAGTTGCAGTTAGGCATTTTGTCCTCGGGCTTGTCGCCGGGCCAGCTGAGCTTCACGCATTCCTTGAAGGTTTTGGGCTTGTCATCCACAAAGTTGATGGCACATTTGCCGCTGCGGAGGATGTTCTGGGCGGTGTTGGAGGAGTTGCGGCAGGAGAGGAGCATGGCGTAGTAATCCTTGCCGGCCACATAGTAGGGCTGCACCAGAGAGTAGGGGCCGAGGGTGGTGGAGCCGTCCTCGCAGAGAGTGGAGATCACCACGGTGGGCATGGGGAAAAACAGAGAGGTCTGGTAGAAGTTATCTACGATACGCAGATTTTCAAAGCTGGACATATTTATCACTCCTCCAATAAGTCAAAAGGTTTTGAATGCGTTCATATAAAAGTGTAACCTTTTTTGAGGGGAAAGTCAAGAATCCGCGATACTGCCTCTCCCATGGGAAAAACGGAGGGCTTTTGCCCTCCGTTTATTCTACCGCTATTTCTTTGATATTAAACTCGTTGCCCCGGAGGAGCCAGGTCTCGCCGCTGCCGCAGTAAGGGCAGGTGCGGCCATGGGGAACGGTTTCGTAGTCCTGACCGCAGCCGTCGCAGTGGGTGACGGCCACAATGCGCTCAATGATCAGCTCGCAGTCCTGCAGTATGGCTTCGCCACGCTTACAGTTCCATTTCCACACGTCCAGCAGATACTCCGGGATCACCGTGGAAACCTCGCCGATCTCCACAGTTACGCTGCGGATATGCTCTGCGCCGTTCTCCGCGGCGATTTTGCTGACGCTTTCGGCTATTTTGAAAACAACACCCAATTCGTGCATATGCTCAGCCTTTCCGGTTCCGGACCTGTGTCTTCAGCCAGTCTGCAAGCGCTGCCACACCCTCGCCGGTTTTGGCGGAAATGGGAAAGATTTTGATATCGGGGTTGCGTTTGCGGGCATACTGCTCCACCAGCTCCATGTCGAAGTCGAAGTAGGGGAGTACGTCGATTTTGTTGATGATCATGGCGTTGCAGCGCTGGAAGATCAGAGGGTATTTGAGGGGCTTGTCGTGGCCTTCGGGTACGGAAAGGATCATCACGTTCAGGGCAGCACCGGTGTCGAACTCCGCCGGGCAGACCAGGTTGCCCACGTTCTCCAGCACCACCAGATCCAGCTCCGCATCCCCCAGCTCACGGATGCCCTGCCTCGTCATGTCCGCATCCAGATGGCACATACCGCCGGTGTGCAGCTGAATGACCTTCACGCCGGTGCGGGAGATGGTGTCGGCATCCACATCCGAGTCTATGTCCGCTTCCATGATGCCAATGCGGACTTCCTCCCGCAGCGCCTCAATAAGCCGCGTCAGCGTGGTGGTCTTGCCGCTGCCCGGCGAGGACATGAGATTGATGAGATACGTTCCCCGTTCTTTCAGCTCCTGCCGGAGCTTTTCGGCGTCGGCGTCGTTATCGGCAAAGACGCTCTCTTTTACTTCGATGATGCGATATGTGTCCATGAATCAGCCTCCTTTGCGGCACCTATGAAAACTGCGCAGTTTTCCCAAGAAAAACTACGCACTTTTACTACATTATACTGGATTTTTCCCGCTCAAGACGATACACTTTGCGCTATTTGTATTGTTCTGATATAAATACACAAAAATGTATAGCAGCACCCCGGCGCGCATCCACGTGCCAGGGTGTGATGGTTTATTTATAGAGCCAGGTGTCCCGGAGACACTCGGGCATAGCGTTGTAGAAGAGGGAGGCCATGTCCGCGCCGCTGATCTGTTCCGGGTCGCGGAGCCAGTCCTCAATGCAGTCCACGCAGCCGTGGCAGTAATGGGCGATCATGTAGTGTTCGCTGGGACTCAGTTCGGCCAGACCCTTGCTGCCCATGTAGCATTCCCGTACCACGCCGTAGGAATACTCAAAGAGAAAAGGGGAGTGGGCATTCTGACCGGAGGTTTTGAAGGCCCGGCGGAAATAGTCTTTATCCCGCTCAATTTCCATGAACATATAGTACAGAAACTCCTGCCAGCTGCTGCATTTCCGCCAGCCGATAAGCCGCTGGGCAACGGCCATGGAGTTGTAGTTCATGAGATCGTATTTGTCCCGGAAGTGCCGATAAAAGGTGGCCCGGGAGACCCCGCTGTGATTGATGATCTTTTCCACGGTGAGTTTTTCAAAGGGAACGGTGGCGCTGAGTTCGTAGAAGGACTCCCAGATGTGCTGCTTGGTGAGATTCTGTTTCATACGGCCCCTCCTTCCATTTCTTTAATATAGCACCCCCAACGGGGGATTACAAGAAAAACGCCGGGAGGCTATTGTTTGTTCCGGCATGGGTCGCAAAATATCCCGCTAAGTGATGTCATCACTGAATATACTGCCAAACCCTGTTAAGATGCAGCCATAGAAATCCAAAACATGATCGAGATCGGGTAACAGAACTGCTGTACCAGATCCAAGGAGGTATCGCTATGAAGAGGTTCATCCCATTTTTGTTTTCGTTCCTGCTGCTGGCAGGCTGTGCGGCACCTGTGGATTCGGAGGCCGGCTATCAGCAAATCGGTATGGACGAGGCCATTGCCATAATGGAGTCAGAAAGCGATTACATTCTCCTGGATGTCCGCACTACAGAGGAGTTTGCCGACAAGCACATCCCGGATGCAATCAACATCCCCAACGAGACCATCGGTACGGAGAATATCCCGGAACTGCCTGACAAGGATCAGTTGATCCTCGTATACTGCCGCAGCGGAAACCGCAGCAAGCAGGCATCGGACAAGCTGGTGGGTTTGGGCTACACGAACATTGTGGAGTTCGGCGGTATCAACGACTGGCCGGGCGAAACGGTCTCTGGCGGCGAGTAAGCATAGTTTGGGTGATGTCATCACGGAAACGCAGACGGCATCCGGCTATAATAGAACCATAAAGAAAAAGCAAGGAGGATTTGAATATGTCCGCTATCCATATCAATAAGAACAACTTCCAGAAGGAAGTGATGAATTCCGATAAGCCCGTCCTGCTGGCTGTAAGGAGGTGTGATCATGGGATTCTTTGATTTCTTCAAACAGGCGGATATCAATCAGGGCGTAAAGGAATACGCAGCCACGCCCGGCGCCGTTCTGCTGGATGTCCGTACCTCGGAAGAATACAGAGGCGGCCATATTCCCGGCAGCAAAAACGTTCCGCTTCAAGCCATCGACAAGGTCGCTTCTGTGGCGGGAAATAAAGATACCGTACTGTTTGTCTATTGCTACTCCGGCGCCCGCAGCCGTCAGGCTGCCGGCCTGCTGCAGCGTATGGGGTATCGTAATGCAAACAACATCGGCGGCATTGCCGCCTATGCGGGGAAGGTGGTGGTCTGAAGGTATTTGAGAAAGAGACTTCCCGCCGCTGGGCGTCCGGAACTCCGGAGAAATACGCAGCATTCCTGTAGACGAGCGGTATGTCACCTGCCGGAGCATACAAGGTTAGAAGTCACGCTTTCCTCCGGGAGAGCGTGACTTTTCTGCTGTTCAAAAAGGTGATGTCATCACGGAAGGGAGGGAATCTCTCCGGTATAATGATGTCAATCAAAGACGGGAGGGTGCTTATGTCTGCTATCAGAAAGAAACGAAAAGCCTTTGTTGCGCAGGAGGATTGTGTTGCCTGCGGCTGCTGCGTAAAAGTCTGCCCATTGGGCGTAATCCGGATCGTGCAAGGCATTATGGCACAGGTGAATCTGGATCAATGCGTGGGCTGTGGGAAGTGCGCAAAGGAGTGCCCCGCCAGCGTCATCG
>SVLG01000053.1 GCA_015068055.1 Oscillospiraceae bacterium
ATCCGGTAACAGCCCTGCGCTATCTGCTGGCGGATGTCTTTGACCAATTCATTTCCTTTGCGGTCTTTATGCTTTACCCCACCACCTTTGACCGGCCCGCACCGGCGGGCAAGGGACTTACCCATCTGCTTTTCCGCATTGTCTATGGAGCCAACCACCGTTTTCTGAACTGCATCCCCAGCGTACACTGCTCAGCGTCCATACTTTTTATTCTCGCCGCCCTGCGCTGCCCCTTGCTGCCGGGCTGGCAGCTGGCTGCCATCGTCATCATGGCGCTGCTCATCATTGTTTCCACCGTACTGGTCAAGCAGCATATGCTCATCGACGTTCTCACCGCTGTACCCACGGCAGTGCTGGCCTGGTGGCTCAGCGGGTTTCCGAACGTGGCTGCATTGGCGCAGTATTTGAAAATTATGTAAACTGATAGCCGGCCCGGATGGGACGTGTTCATAATTATACCCCCCACGTAAATCGTGGGGGGTATAATTATCAAAGGCCGTCCTCCCGGACGGCCTTTTCTTATTCGTAATCGCCCCAGCGCTCAGCCGGGATGCCAAAGATGCGAAACTCGCCGGAGACAAATTCATTCCCTTCGGCAAGGTGGTAGACCTGGGTAAAGCCCAGACTCTGATAGAGCACCAGCTCATCGGCCACCTGTTTTCTCCCGATGGTGATCATCGGAGTCACGGCAGGATCGGTGCTGTACACCAGTCGCCCCGTCTCAATGGTCGTCCAGATCAGCCAGCAGAGGAAGATACAAAGGAAAAAGCGTATTTTCTTATTCCTGATCATAGGCTAAACTCCTGTCCATCGGCG
Source organism: Oscillospiraceae bacterium (assembly GCA_015068055.1). The sequence continues at coordinate 817 of SVLG01000053.1, forward strand.
CGGAGATCCGCAATCTTGCCGCCGTAGTCCTTCGCTCGCAGCGGCTCAATGATCTCATAGCGCTCCCAAAGGTGCATGGGGAAGATATGGTCAATCTCCAGCGTCCGCGCGGCATAGTCCAGACCCAGCCAGTACTGCTCCGGGCTCTGTCGGCTGTCCAGCGGCAAAAAGGCCACGTCAATATGCTCGCCGCGGAGTTTTTCCACCTCACCCCGAAAGGCCTGCGTCATGGCCTCTGCCTCCTCCGGTGTGTCCTCCTCATCCCAAAGCCAGAGATGGAGGTCACCGGCGTGGTAGATGGTGTGTCCGTCCACCTTCACCAGAAAAGCCACGCCCTCGTCGGTGGAGCGAAGTGTACGGATATGCAGGCTGTCCACATCCCGCTCCTCGCCCGCCGCCATGAAAACCACATCCTTCCGGTGCAGTTCGATATCGTCGGAGAGTATGTACGCCGCCGCATCCAGCGAAAAGATGGCCGGGTTGAAGTGGTCGTGGTGACCGTGGCTCACAAAGACATAGAGGGGTTTGCCCGTCTTCTCCGGCAGCTTCCCTGTGTAATAGTCAAAGAGCAGCCGGGCGCTCTCCGTTTCCAGCAGAAAACCGCTGTGGCCCAGATACTTAACGCGCATACTGCTGCACCACGGCGCTGTCAAGACCGTCGAACTTTGCAAGGAAGGGCGCCAGCTCCGCGGCAATACGCTTTGCGCCGCCGGTCAGGTCGCTCTCGATGTTCAGAGGCATCAGAGGATCGTGGAGGGAGAGGCGCAGCAGGAACCAGCCACCGCCATGCTCTGCGTCGAGATTGACCCGCACCCCCTCGAAATTCTCCGTCTCCGGTATCCAGCCGGGCTGCGCGGCAGCATAGGCCCCAAGGGCATCCAGCACACTCTGTCCATAGGCCTTGAAGTCAGCGGGGCCGATGTTCATGCGAAATTCCCGGCTCTCCACGGGCTCCGCGAGATCGGCGAGCATGTCCTCCAGCTTCTCCCCGGCCTTCCGGCAGCGAACCAGCTCAATGAGGAGCTTGGTCATCAAATAAGCGCCGTCATCCAGGAAGTAGTTCTCCTTCAGGGCGCCGTGGCCGGAGGTCTCAATGGCCATCTGGCTGTCGATGCCGGCGGCATTGAGCCGGACGGACTCGTTGATGACGTTCTTGTAGCCCCGCTTGAAGCGGCGATGGACGCCGCCGCGTTTGGCAATAAAGGCAGCAAGACCGGAGGAGGTCACCGAGTCGGTGACGATGGTGGTGCCGGGATGCTCGCGAAGGAGGATGGCCGAGAGGAGGGCGATGAGGCGGTTGCGGTTGAGCTCGCTGCCGTCGGAAAGAACGGCACCGGCCCGGTCCACATCGGTGTCGAAGATCACACCCAGATCGGCAGCGCTTTCCCGCACGGCCTCGGTGATGCTCTCCATGGCCTCCTTATCCTCGGGGTTGGGGATGTGATTGGGGAAGCTGCCGTCAGGATCCAGAAAACGGCTGCCGCTGGTATCCGCCCCCAGGGGCTGCAGCACCTTGTCGGCATAGAAGCCGCCCATACCGTTGCCCGCATCCACCACGATACGAAGCCCCGCAAAGGGCTGCGCCTCACCGGTGGCACGGACGATCTTGTCACGGAGCTGGGCCGCATAAGTATCGAGAAAGCTCCCCTGCTCCATCTGACCGCCGCTTAGAAGGCGGGGCTGTTCTTCGGAAGCCAGCGTGAGGATGGCCTTGATGTCGGCGCTGCCAAGGCCACCGGTAGGGGTGAAGAATTTGTATCCGTTGCGCTCGAAGGGCAGATGGCTGGCGGTGACCATGACGGCGGCATCGTAGGCATAGCCCTCGGTAACAGTGGACATGAACATGGCGGGCGTGGTGGCCCGGCCCATATCGGTGACGATCATACCCTCGGCAGCCAGTTCCTCGCCCATCCAGCGGATAAGATCTGCGCCGCTGAGACGGCAGTCCCGGCCCAGAGCCACCCGATAAACCTTCTTTTCCTCCCGGCAGAGCCAGCGGGCCAGACCCCGACCGATGGCACGGCAGGCCTCCTCCGTCAGCGTAACGGGACGGCCATCGGGGTTTTCCAGCGCCACGCCGCGGATGTCGCTGCCGTTCTGCAGTTTCATAAGATCCATGCTGCTCTCCTCCTTAATCCTCAAAAGCGTTGGCAAACATATCGTAATAGGGCATTAAAAACTCATAGGCGTCGCAGAGCTTCTGCGGCAAAGACGGTGTAAAAAGATCGCCGCCGAAGTCAAGCGTACACTCGATGCTCAGCCAGCGGCGGTTATACCAGGGATTCAGCAGTTCACCCTTGTCCGCCTTGAGCCGCTTGTACTCCGTACCGGCCAGCTTGTACTCCTTGTGTCGCTTCAGTCGCTTTGCCATGCGCTCCACCTGCGCACCGTTGGCATCCACATAGCGCCGCCAGTTATCCATGGCCGCGGAGCTGTCGCTGTAGACGCCGCAGCCATAGCTGTACTCGGCGGCACCCAGCTCAAACCAGAGGCTTCGCCCCTGCTGGTGAAACGAGTCCTCCTTGATGGAAAACCACAGATGATCCTTGTAGGGCCCACGGCCAAAGAGCCGCCGGGCGTCCCGGTAGATCCGCGAAACATGGAGTTTGAAGTTTCGCTCCGGATACCGGCGCTGCATCTCGGAAAGCGTATCCTGCGCCAGCGCGTGAAAGGGTTCCTTCAAAAGCCGTATATATTCTTCCTTATGGGCCTCAAACCAGGGCCGCTCGTTATTGAAAATGAGTTCCCAGAACCAGTCGGACGCATTCCGGGAAAAACCCTGAAACATAGAGTGTTTCCTCCTTTAATTTGCTTTTTTATTATAGCACGCTCTTTCAGGATTGAAAAGGGGCTTTCCCTGTGTTAAAATGCCGTAGAATATGAGCAAAGGACGGAACTGTGCCATGGCCAATACCGCCATCTACCCCGGCTCCTTCGATCCCTTTACCTACGGTCATCTGGACATCGTAAAAAAGTCCGCCCGTCTTTTTGACCGGGTTTACATCGTTCTCGGTGTCAACACCGCCAAGGAGCGCTGCTTCGACTGCGACGGCATGAAGGCCGCCATCGAGGAAACGCTGCGTATGGAAGGACTTACAAACTGCGAGGTCTGCATCCATGAGGGTCTGGTGGCCGTCTTTGCCGCGGAGCGAAAGATCGGCTACATGATCCGCGGACTCCGGAACAGTCTGGATTACAACTACGAAGAAAACATCGCCGAGGTCAATAACCTCATCAACCCCGATCTGGAATACGTGTATTTCAGAGCCGAGAACGTGGCTGTTTCCTCCTCCATGGTGCGTGAACTGCTGGCCTTTGACCGGGACGTAAGCAAGTATGTACCCCAACCGGTGATCACCATGCTGGAAAACCGCAAATAAGCCTTTATGCACCGCCCTTTCCTCTTGCGGAAGGGGCGGTTTTATGTTAATATATGTTGATACTCTCCCCCGGAAGGTGATCTTTTGAAAGAATTACGCGTCCTTTTGCAGGACTTTTTTAAAAAAGCCGACCTGTTCCTGCTCTCGGTCTGCTGCATCTGCGCAACCTTCGGCATCGTTGTCATCGCCAGCGCCACGGCTTCCTACCCATCCAAAACCTTTGTGCCCGTTCAGCTGCTGGCCTTCTTCATGGGCTTTGCCATCTATATCCTCTTTACTGTCATCGACATTGACATCATCGCGGACAAGTGGCCGCTGCTGCTGGGTTTTGAGACCTTTCTGCTGCTGCTCCTGATCCCCTTCGGTGTAGAAGGCGACACCGGCAACTCCGGTTGGCTCCGCTTCTTCGGTATCGGTATCCAGCCCTCGGAGATCGTCAAGGTCGTGTTCATCATCCTCATGGCCAAGCAGCTCACCTATCTCAAGGAATACAAGAACATCAATTCCGTTCTCTCCATCGGTCAGCTGGTGGTACATTTTGGCTACACCTTCGTTCTGCTGATGGTCACCTCCGACGACCTGGGCAGCGCCATCGTGTTCTTTGCCATCTTCGCCGTTATGCTGGTGGCGGCAGGCATCAAAACTTACTGGTTTGTGCTGGGCATCGGTGTGATGGCTCTGGCCGTCCCTTTCCTCTGGAACAACTTCCTTGACCAGTACCAGCGTGACCGCATTCTCATCCCCTATGTGGACAGCATCGACGCCGACGGCTGGGGACTTCGCTGGCAGACCAACCAGTCCAAGACCGCCATGGCCTACGGCCGCTTCACCGGCGTGGGCTACGGGCAGGGCAAACAGACCCAGTCCGGCGCTCTCACCGCCAAGCACACCGACTTTATCTTCGCCTCCGCCGGTGAGGAACTGGGCATGATTGCCTGCCTCGCCATTATGCTGCTGCTGAGCATCGTCATCATCCGCTGCATGGTGGTGGGTGTGCAGAGCAACAACACCATGAGTATGCTGGTCTGCGTGGGCGTGGCCTCCTCCTACTTCTTCCAGATGCTGGTTAATACCGGCATGTGCATCGGCATTACCCCCGTTATCGGTATCACCCTGCCCTTCTTCAGCTACGGCGGCTCCTCGCTGGCCGCATCCTTCGCCGCGGCGGGTCTGGTGTCGGGCGTAAAATACCGGCCAAAACCCGGTCGTTTCCAGCGAATGCGGTATTGAACATGAACACCATATATATTCTGAATATATGGGAGCTGGCCCCCTGCCGGGACGCAGCCCTGTCACGGCTGAGTGACGAGCGGCGGCAGAAGGTTCTCGCCGCACATACAGTGGAAAATGCCCTGCGCTCTTTGGGTGCAGGGCTTTTGCTGCGCCGCTTTGTGGGGGATGGCCCTTTTTCCTATGGTGAATTCGGCAAACCTTTTCTGCCCGACGGCCCGCCCTTTTCCCTGAGCCACGGCGGCGATCTGGCGGTGCTGGCTGTCGGCGAGTATGGCACAGAGCTGGGAGTGGACGTGGAAAAGAACGACCGTCCCTGGCGGGAGGCGGTGGTTCGACGGATTTTCACAGACGAAGAGCAGCTTGCTTTCGACGGCAGGGGTGAGAGCTTTTTCCGGCTCTGGACTCGTAAGGAAGCCGTACTCAAATGCCGGGGCAGCGGCTTTTCCCAGCTGTCCGTCTTCCCCGTTCTGCAGGATCGCTGCGCTGCAGGGGGCAAAATATATCAGCTGAACACCGTTGTTACCAACGGCCACAGCGTATCTCTGGCGGTTTGCGGCAGCGCTGCAAAAGCTTCCATTTGTATGATGAATATACAAAGTTTGCTTGATTTTCTTGGTTAATCTGCATAAATTAAGTTTTCTTTACACCCATCTTTACAGTTTTTTAAAACATATTCAACAAATATGAACTGAGAACTGGATATAAATGGTTTTTTGACTTGAATAATTTTAATCAACAGATTATACTTCTTTGTGTACAATATCCTGCAAATATGCTTTTTTCTTATAAGCGAGGAGGAGAGTCCCCATGCCCACCGTGAACGAAGACCGCCGGGTCAGGAAAACCAAAAAGCAGCTGCGCGGAGCCCTTACCTCGCTGCTGCTGGAAAAGGACATCAGCCGGATCACCGTCCGGGATGTGGCTGAACTGGCGGATGTAAACCGCGGCACCTTCTATGCCCATTACAGCGATGTTTACGACCTTCTGGGTCAGTTGGAAAACGAGCTGATGGAGCATCTGGAGGAGCTGGGCAAAAAACATGACGCCCGCCGGGCCGACGGCAGGAGTTTCAACTACCTTACCGACCTCTTTGAACTGGCCGGCGAGTACAGCGACCTTTTCTACACTCTGTACTGCCGCAGTGGCGACAGCAGCTTCCGCAAGACTATGTTCAACCTGCTGAAGTATCAGTACCTCTATGAGTACCTCTCCATCTTCGGCGGAGGCGAGTCCGAAAAACTGGACTACTGCGCCTCCTTTATCGTCTCCGGCATGTGTACGCTGGCCGAAGTCTGGATTGAAAACGGCATGCATGAAAGCCCGGAGGAGATGGCCAGACTCGGCGGCGAGCTGGTGATGAACGGTCTGCGCTTTGTGAAATAATGGAATATAAAAACACCGTAAAAGGCGTATTTCTGGCCCGGCCTAACCGCTTCATTGCCCATGTGGAAGTGGATGGCCGGGCTGAAGTTTGCCATGTAAAGAATACCGGACGCTGCCGGGAGCTTCTTGTACCCGGCATACCCGTCGTTCTCTGCCGGGCCGAAAACGGGCAGCGCAAAACAAAATATGACCTGATCGCCGTCTACAAGGACGGGCATCACCTGATTAATATGGACTCCCAGGCTCCCAATGCCGCAGCAGCCGAGCTGCTGGAGAGACTCTATCCCGGGGTGCCCCTGCGCCCCGAGCAGCGTTGGGGTTCCTCGCGCTTTGACTTTGCTCTGGATTTCCCCGAGGGCCGCGCTTTTTTGGAGGTCAAGGGCTGCACGCTGGAGCGCAGCGGCCATGCTTTTTTCCCCGATGCCCCCACCGAGCGGGGTACGCGGCACCTCCGGGAGCTCATTGCCCTTCGGCAGAGCGGCAGCCGTGCCATGCTGCTCTTTCTCGTTCAGATGAAGGGCGTTCACGCCTTCTCCCCCAACGCAGAAACCGATCCGGCCTTTGCCGCGGCTTTGCGCGATGCCCGCGATGCCGGCGTGGAAATTCTCTGCTATGACTGCATTACCGGAGAAAGCAGCATGGTTCCCGATAAACCGATTCCTGTGCTGTATTGACTTTCCTTCCAGAATATTATATAAATATTTTGAATTACCTGGATGGGAGTGAACGCAATGGTTTCCGTTTTGCAGCTGATTGCCATTTTTACAGTACCTCTTATTATTTTGCGACAGCGAAACAGGGGTCTTGTAAAGCTCTTCGGTACCATAGGCATGGCCTATTTCTGGGGCATTGCTGTGGCTGTGGCCGTTTGGATGCTGAACTTCTGCGGCATGGAACTGACACTGAACAAAGACATCGGCGAAATCGGCAGCTATGTCTGCATTGGTCTGGCTATACCGCTTTTGATGTTCGGGGCCGATCTCCGAAGCATACAAAGTCTCACAAAAACCGTACTTCTTTCCTTTGGTTCACTGGTCTTTTCCGTTTGTGTTGTGGTGCTTATCGTCGGACGCAGTCTGGGCGCTTCCATCCCCTGGGGACGGGAGATTTGCGCCATGGCCACGGGTATGTATACCGGCGGCTCCCCCAACTTCAACGCCATAGGCATGATTCTGAAGGTGCCCGGGGACACCATTGCCCTGGGCAATCTGGCTGACATGGTAGTTGGAACCCTGTTCTATCTTTTCATCCTCTTTGCCGCCAAACCCCTGCTTCACATTCTGCTGGACCGACGCAGCAGAAACGCCGCCTACATGAAGGAAAACGGCACAGCGGAGAACATGGACTCGCTGGAGTGGCATGGTTTCCACCGGGGACTGGTACAAAACCTCCTGATTTCTTTTGCCTGTGTGGCTCTGGGTGGGGTAATCGGGCTTTCGATCTGGCTTTTGCGGGGTAAAAGCGGCGCGCTTACCGACCCGCTGGTCCCTGCCGTCATGATCACGGGCACCGTGCTGGGTCTGGCGCTGTCTTTTGTCCCCCGCATCCGGAATGTCAAGGAAAACACGGTCGTCGGTCATTATCTCATTCTGGTCTTTTCCTTTGCGCTGGCCAGTTCCCTGCGGCTCACAAACCTGAGTTTCAGGTTCCTCGGAATCATCCGGCTGCTTTTGCTGATCACGGTTTGTTCCTTTTCTCTGCATACGCTGCTCTCCCGGCTTCTTCGCATCGAGGCCGACTGCACCATCGTCACTATGACCGCCGGCATTTACGGCCCGGCCTTTATCCCCGCTGTAACCAAGCAGCTTAAAAACGAAGCGCTTACTGCTCCGGGACTGATCTGCGGGGCACTGGGCTACGCCGTCGGAACCTTTCTGGGCGTCGGTCTGCACTGGCTTCTGTAAAAAATGCACGGACAAAAAAATTTTTTGTCCGTGCATTTTTTTACACATACCTCTTGCGAAATGCAAAGCTTCGGGATATACTAACCGGGATGAAAACGTTTCCAAATTAAGAATTCCTAAAGAAAGGGAGAGTTTTATGGAATCCTCTCTGAAAAGAATCGGTATTCTGACCAGCGGCGGCGATGCGCCGGGCATGAACGCCTGTATCCGTGCCATCGTCCGAACCGCCACGGCGGAGGGTATCAACTGTGTCGGCATTCGCCGGGGCTACTCCGGTCTTATCAACGGCGATGTCTTTGAACTGAACAACAACGCAGTGGACGGCATCGGCACCAGGGGCGGCACCATTCTCTACACCGCCCGCAGCGATGACTTCCGGGAAGAGATCGGCCAGCGCAAGGCTGCTGACCGCTGCCGTTATCTGGGTCTGGACGGCGTTATCTGCATTGGCGGTGACGGTACGTTCCGCGGTGCTGCCGACCTTGCCAGGCAGGGCATCCGCGTGGTGGGTGTGCCCGCCACCATCGACAACGACATGGGCTGCACCGAGTATTCTCTGGGCTTTGACACCGCCTGCAACACCGCGCTGGAGGCCATCGACAAGCTCCGTGACACCGGACAAAGCCATGAGCGCGTCTCCGTGGTGGAAGTCATGGGCCGCAACGCCGGCCACCTGGCTCTCTACAGCGGTCTTGCCGCCGGGGCCACCGCCATATTGCTGCCAGAAAAGGAAGTCAACTTTGAAAGCGACGTGGCCGAGCTGATCCGCCGGGGCTGCCTCCGTGGCCGCCGCCACCACATCGTGGTCATCGCCGAGGGCGTTGGCTATGCCACCCGCTATGTCAAGCGCATTGAGGAGTCCACCGGTCTGGAGACCCGCCTCACCGTTCTGGGTTACATCCAGCGCGGCGGCGCCCCCTCCGCCCGTGACCGTGCTTCCGCCGCACTGATGGGCGTCCGCGCCGTGGACTGCCTGAAACGCAACGATGGCAACCGCGCCGTCATTTTCACCGGCGGCAACATCGGCGACATGGATCTTGAAGAAGCCAATACCATGAGCCGTGGCATGGACGAGAATATGTACCGTTCCTGCTGCCGTATCGATAACTCCTATTACTGGGACTAAAATGACACCAGGCTTACTACCGTTTCTTATCCGGCTGTCCGCAGACGCAGACAGCCGGATACATGGTTGTGGGCTTTCTTCTGCGAAAGAATTCCCGGCACAGCCCCTACAAAAAAGGAGACCGACTTTCAGTCGGTCTCCTTTTTGCTTTTGCGCTTATCTTCAAAATAATATACCCGGCTTTCATAGGGCTGCATGGTAAAACCGTTGCCTCTGAGCTCACTGCCATGACTTCTGAGCAGCAGCTTTCCCTTTTTCAGCTCATAGCCTCTGGGCGCCCGGAATGTCATGGGCTTATCCGAGTAGGAACAGATCACCAGAAGCCGCTTGCCCCGGGTGCAGCGCTCGTACACATGGAGCTTGGGCGAGAGCGGGCGGAGATCCCTGTAGCTGCCGTACTTCACCACCGACAGCTCCTTGCGGAGCTTCAGGGCCGCACGATAATAGTTCAGCAGAGATTCGGGATCTTCTTCCTGATCCGCCACGTTAATCTCCCGATAATTTTGATTGACATAAAACCAAGGTTCTCCTTCGGAGAAACCGGCATTCAGGCCGCTGTCCCACTGCATGGGGGTACGGGCAGACTCCCGGGATCCGTTCCAGATCTTCTTCAGCCGCTTGTCCTCGCTCCCCTTGGCCTTCTTATACTCGTTGATGGTCTGTACGTCCTCATAGAAGTCAATGGAGTCCAGTCGGATGTTGGTCATGCCGATCTCCTGACCCTGATAGACAAAGGGAGTACCCTTCTGGAAAAGGTAGGACGCCGCCAGTGCCTTGCCGCTCTGAACGCGGAACTTCTCACTGCCGTAGCGGGAGATCACGCGGGGGTGGTCATGGTTTTCCAGATACAGAACGTTCCAGGCCTTGCCCTCCAGCTTCTTCTGCCAGCGGTTCCAGAAATACTTAAGCTTGGGCAGGAAGAAGGGATGGTGCATATAGTCGGAGAAGAAGCAGTCACCCTCCATACATTGGAAGGAGATCATCATGTCGATGTCGTTATGGGGCTCCTCGATATACTCCAGCGCCCGGTCGGGATTGACCATAGGCGCCTCGGCAATGGCAATGGCGTCGTATTTGGCAAGAACCTCGCGCCGGAACTCCTGCAGATACTCATGGACCCGGGGGCCGTGGTTGTACCTGGCAATGCCCTTGGCCGCAGGCATCAGCGGGAAACCGTCCGGCAGTCCCCGGGGCTTGGAGATGAAGGTGATCACATCCTCGCGGAAACCATCCACGCCCATATCCAGCCAGAAGCGCATGATGCGCTTGATCTCCTGACGGACGGCGGGGTTGGCCATGTTGAGGTCCGGCTGCTTCACAGCGAAGATGTGCAGATAATACGCCTGCCGCTCCTCATCCCAGGTCCAGGCCTTGCCTTCAAAGAGGCTGTCCCAGTTGTTGGGCAGTTTCCCGTCGGGCTTGCCCTTTCGCCAGATGTAGTAGTCCTTATAGGGTTCCTCTTTTCGGCGGCTGGCCTGAAACCAGGGGTGTTCATCGCTGGTATGGTTCACCACCAGATCCATGATGACCTTCAGTCCCCGCGCATGGGCACCGTCCAGCACCATTTTAAAGGTTTCCATCCCACCGTACTCGGCGGAGATATCCATGTAATCCATGACATCGTAGCCAAAGTCGGCATTGGGCGAGGGGTAGAGGGGAGAAAACCAGATTCCATCCACATTCAGAGACTGGATGTAATCCAGCTTCTCATAGACCCCCCAGAGATCACCGATGCCGTCACCGTTGCCATCCTTAAAGCTCCGGGGCCAGATCTGATAGAAGCTCATATCCTTATACCAGCGTGTACGATCCATGGTTTTTCCTCCTTAGCGTATGCGTTCCAGTTTCAGAAGCTTTTCTTTTATTTCAAGCCCTCCGGCAAAGCCGGTCAGGCTGCCGTCCACCCCCACAATCCGGTGACAGGGGAGAAAAACAGGCAGGGGGTTTTTATTCAGCGCACCGCCCACCGGCCGGGCTGCTGTCTGCAGTTCGGCTGCCAATTGACCGTATGTCCGTGTCTCTCCGTAGGGTATGCGGCTGAGCGCCTCCCACACCCGGCGCTGAAAGGCCGTCCCCTCCACTTCCCATGCCGGCAGCGCACCGGGATCGGAACCGGAGAAATAGATGTCCAGCCAGTTTTTTGCCGATCTCAACACAGCGCTTTCGCCCGGAACCGGGGTATCCGTCCAACCGGGAAAGCGAAGAAAGCACAGCTTCCCTCCATTTTCGCCCAGGAGCAGCGTGCCCAGCGGGCTTTCATAGCTCAGTGTTACCATTTATTCTTTACAAACTCGCAGCAGAAGGACACGGCTTCCAGAGGCTGCACACTGCCATCTTCCAGCTTCACCGTGCCGCTTACCGTACCGAAGAGCTGGCGGCAGTCGCTGCGGCAAAGGAGAACATTCTTTTCCGTATGGTGGTCATAAGCCGCTGTGAAACGCAGCTTCAGCCGACCGTCCTCGTCCTCCAGAAGGAAGGATCGGCCCATTTCACCATCGCCCCGACGGCGGCAGCGGCTGAGTTTCTGCGCCTCCCCATCCCAGAAAATGACGTTTTCCGTACAGCTGGTGATGCGTCCGGCCCCCCAGCCCAGATTGATGCCCAGAATATGCTCGTCTACCCGAGCCGTACCGCAGCCCCAGAACCAACTGCTCTCCCGGGGCCACACGCCCCGGCAGCTTCGCAGAAAGAGGAAACTCTCCTCGTCGATGATATGCTCGCTGCCGCCGATTTTGATACGGCCTCTGACATCCAGAAAGTTCTTTTTATACTGACTGACAAACTGCCGTTTCTTCCCAAAGGGCGCCGCCGTGACACAGGCGTCCCCTTCCTCGGGACACATAAGCTCCACATCAAAGCCGGGGGCCCGGCAGCGGATGCGTCGGTACTTCCCGTCAAAATCCAGCGACAGGAAGAACCCGTCGTCCTCATACTTGAGCCGATGGGGTTCGCCTCCGGAAAAGTCTGTATCAAAACTGTCACCGGGAAAAAACCGTTTCCTCCCCGCCTGCCAGCGTCGGCCCGTTTCCAGATCGATGAGAACAGCCCGCACTTCGCCCACATAGCCTGTATGACCCCAAAGGATCTGCAGGGAAAAGCGGCGGTTGAAAAGCCGGTAAAACTCCCATTCCTTACGGATGGCCGCCCTGCGCAGTTCCTCTTTATTATAGAGGAAAACATCTCCCGTACTCCAGCCGGAGCGGTACAGCCTTCCTTTCTCGTCCAGCAGAGGAAAGCGCTTGGCACAATATACCTGTTGTCTCATATTTTACTACCTCCGGCGGTGCTGCGCCGTTAGCCCCGCAGCCGACAAATGGAAAAGAGTTCAAACATCTTTTTCAACAAGTTGTCATAATACACAAATTGGTTTGCATAATTTCGTCAAGAAGTTTACGTAATTTATCTTGCTTTTTTATTGTAAACCAGTATATACTATAAACCACAAAGAAGCAAGAGAAAACGACTGTTAGTTACAAAAAGTTACAAATTCACCGAAAGGGATCGTAGGGATTAAACATGAAACGCTTCAGTCTGCTTATTTTTACAATTACCATGCTGAGTTTGATCCTGCTTCTGGGCAGCTGTGCGCCCGTAGTCCCCACGACGGTCGGCGGCGGAATCATTGTGCAGGAAGCCTCGGCCGCGGTGCTTCCCATGAGCGCAAGCACACAGGAAGGCCACGACTCCACCGCGTTTCTCGTTGGTGAATTCCGCGGCAGCAACGGCAGTATTGCCCGTTTCAACGGATTTGGTGAAATCACTCTCATCGCTGTTGACGGCAGCACCAGCACGGGCAGCTACTCCCTGACGGAGTATGATAAGAAGCCCGCGGTTGTGGTCATTGAGTTCCCCGGTGCTTACTGTGAGTACACCTTTGCCCTTAACGGCGGCAGCGGTGACTTTACCCTTACCGACGCCGCAGGCAGCTCTTACGACTTTTCCCCCGTTCAGTATTGACGGTTTCCTCCCCCACCGCCGAACCACATGGTTCGGCGGTTCTTTTTTTTGCGACGAATTTTTTTGCATGAAAACACAATATTTTGTGGATTTTATTCTTGACAGGGACATATAAATCAAGTTAAACTACCGCAGAAAAGACATCTTCCATCCCGGCAAGGCGTCGCATAGCAGTTTTCCCCGGCCTGTTTCGCCTTGTCCGCAAACGATGGACAGGGCATTTATTTTTGCTTTCGATAAATCAAACAGATATAAGAGAAAAGGAGAGAAAACCATGTCCAACAAGCCTATTGGCAACGAGCCCATTTACGACGCCAAGGCGCTCGGTAAGCCCAGAATGCTGGTGCTTGGCTTCCAGCACATGTTCGCCATGTTCGGTG